>NZ_CP197171.1:922931-1230575 GCF_052055485.1 Amphibacillus sp. Q70
ACACCTCCTGAAAATTTCATTTATAATTTAATTTCAATATCTACACCTGATGGTAAATCTAACCGCATAAGTGCGTCAACCGTTTTTGGTGTAGGACTAACAATATCAATTAGACGTTTGTGCGTACGCATTTCAAATTGTTCACGTGAGTCTTTGTACTTGTGTACTGCTCGCAATATTGTGTAAACTGATTTTTCAGTTGGTAATGGGATCGGACCCGATACCCCCGCACCAGAACGTTTTGCAGTATTGACAATCTTCTCAGCTGATTGATCTAAAATACGGTGATCATATGCTTTCAAACGAATTCTTATTTTCTCTTTTGCCATTATGTTCCCTCCTTTTCGCCCATTTTTTAATAGACATTCTCCACGAAAATTCCTTAGCTACCCTCCCATGGCAAAGGGGCCGGGTGTGCCAACAACCTTTCGCTTCATCGCCTTTCTGACCAACATTAGATATTATACAGAAACCCTCTATAGAATGCAAGGTTTCTCGGAAAAAAAGTTGCGATTTTCTTTATAAATATAGAATGATTGCTTTTTCTTTTAAATAACTGATTTAAGTCATTATATTTAGAGGGGGTATCACCTTTTATGAATACAACTCTATCCAATGAACTTAGTCAACTAAAATTCTATAATTACAAAAATATGCCTATGACTGAATTGATCTGCTTGCAATAATCAATCGTTCTCTGAAAAACAAACCTGTCGTCAGTTTACTTCCGCACGAATGTATTGCCTTCAGCGTTTGTACAAGTATTTTAAGTACGACAATTAGTCAAACTAAGGAAAATTACAAGTTATTCACAATGTGAAAATAAGTGCTTTGCTTACTTTAGGGACCAAACCCTAACACTTATGTAACGTTAAAAAAAGAGCAACGATTAAATTCGTTGCTCTTTTAAATTAGCTCTATTTTATAATAGAAGATACAACACCTGAACCTACTGTACGTCCACCTTCACGGATTGAGAAGCGAGTTCCTTCTTCAATAGCGATTGGTGAAATTAATTCTACAGTCATTTCTACGTTATCACCAGGCATTACCATTTCAACGCCTTCTGGAAGATTAACGATACCAGTTACATCCGTTGTACGGAAGTAAAACTGTGGACGGTAGTTATCAAAGAATGGCGTATGACGTCCACCTTCTTCTTTTGATAAAACATAAACTTCTGCTTTAAAATTTGTGTGTGGTGTAATTGTTGCAGGCTTTGCAAGAACTTGCCCACGGTTGATATCTTCACGAGCAACCCCACGCAATAACGCACCAATGTTGTCACCAGCTTCAGCATAGTCAAGAAGCTTACGGAACATTTCAACTCCTGTAACAGTTGTTTTGCTTGAAGCTTCTGCAAGTCCGATGATTTCAACTTCATCTCCAACTCGAACTTCTCCACGTTCAACACGTCCAGTTGCAACAGTACCACGACCAGTGATTGAGAATACATCTTCAACTGGCATCATAAATGGTTTGTCAGTGTCACGTTCTGGTGTAGGAACGTATTCGTCAACAGCAGCCATAAGTTCAACGATTTTTTCTTCATACTCAGCATCGCCTTCTAATGCTTTAAGAGCTGAACCTGTGATAACTGGTACATCATCACCAGGGAAATCGTATTCTGATAATAGATCACGAACTTCCATCTCTACTAATTCAAGAAGTTCTTCATCATCTACCATATCCGCTTTGTTAAGGAATACTACGATAGAAGGTACCCCAACGTTACGAGATAGTAGAATGTGCTCACGAGTTTGTGGCATTGGACCATCAGCAGCAGATACTACGAGGATCGCTCCATCCATCTGTGCAGCACCTGTGATCATATTCTTAACATAGTCAGCGTGTCCTGGGCAATCTACGTGTGCATAGTGACGAGTTTCTGTTTCATACTCTACGTGAGAAGTTGCGATAGTAATTCCACGTTCTTTCTCTTCTGGCGCACCATCGATTTGATCATAAGCCATTGCAGAGCCTTCACCGTTTCTTTTTGCCATTACAGTAGTGATTGCAGCAGTTAAAGTTGTTTTACCATGGTCAACGTGTCCAATTGTTCCAATGTTCACGTGACTTTTTGAGCGGTCGAATTTTTCTTTAGCCATTTATAGTTCCTCCTTTAAATAAATAAAAGTTATTTTTATGACATGTATGTTCACTCAGCTACTATTATACTTAGTAGCAGCCAAGCTTTCAATACAAGTTATACTTTAATTCTTGAAAAAAATCAATTATTCTCCAACGTTTTTCTTAATAATTTCTTCAGAAATACTTTTTGGTACTTCTTCATAATGGTCGAAGAACATTGTATAAGTACCACGTCCTTGGGTATTCGAACGCAGTGATGTTGCATAACCAAACATTTCTGCTAGTGGAACAAATGCATTAACAACTTGTGCATTCCCGCGTGTATCCATACCGTCAACACGGCCACGGCGTGAAGTGATGTCACCCATAATATCTCCCATATATTCTTCAGGAATGACAACTTCTACTTTCATCATTGGCTCGAGTAATACAGGGTTACATTTGCTTTTCGCATTTCTCAGCGCCATAGAAGCAGCTACTTTAAATGCTGTTTCGTTCGAGTCAACATCATGGTAACTACCATCATACAAGGTTGCTTTAACGTCAATTAATGGATAGCCTGCAATAATTCCATTTTCCATAGATTCTTTAATTCCAGCTTCTACAGAAGGAATGTATTCACGAGGAACAACACCACCAACGATTTTATTAACGAACTCGAAACCTGCTCCTTCTTCATTTGGCTCGAATTTAATCCATACGTGTCCATATTGTCCACGACCACCTGATTGTCGAACAAATTTACCTTCGATTTCAGCCGAAGCACGGAAAGTTTCACGATATGAAACCTGCGGAGCACCAATATTAGCATCAACTTTAAACTCACGTTTCAAACGATCGACAATAATGTCTAGATGGAGTTCACCCATACCAGAAATAATGGTTTGACCGGTTTCAACATTTGTTTCTGTTTTAAATGTTGGGTCTTCCTCTGCTAGTTTACCTAAGGCGATAGACATTTTATCTTGGTCAGCTTTTGATTTTGGCTCAATCGCTACCGAGATAACCGGCTCTGGGAAATCCATGGACTCAAGAATAACGAGATTCTTTTCATCACATAAAGTATCCCCTGTTGCAGTGTCTTTCAAACCTACTGCACCTGCAATATCTCCAGCGTATACTTCACTAATTTCTTGACGTGAGTTCGCATGCATTTGTAGAATACGTCCTACTCGTTCACGCTTCCCTTTTGTTGGATTTTGTACATATGATCCAGCTTTTAAGGTACCTGAATATACACGGAAGAAAGTTAACTTACCAACAAATGGGTCTGTTGCCACTTTAAAAGCAAGAGCAGAAAAAGGTTCATTATCATCTGCTTTACGAACAACTTCCTCATCTGTATCTGGAAGAATACCTTCAATTGGTGGAATATCAATCGGTGCAGGTAGATAGTCTACAACTCCATCAATTAAAAGTTGTACACCTTTGTTTTTAAATGCTGAACCACAAAATACTGGGTAGAATTCAACACTTAATGTCGCTGCACGAACAGCTTTACGAAGTTCATCCTTTGAAATCTCTTCGCCTTCCAAATAACGCATCATTAAATCTTCATCTAATTCTGCAACAGCTTCGATAAGATTTGTCCGTAATTCTTCTGCTTTATCTTTTAATTCAGCAGGGACTTCTTTAGCTTCGGTAACCGTCCCGAGATCATCTTCATAATAGAAGGCCTCCATCTCGATTAGATCAATAATACCTTCAAATTGATCTTCGGCACCAATTGGATATTGAACAGGATGAGCGTTTGCTCCTAAACGTTCGTTTAGTGTTCCTACAGAGTATAGAAAATCAGCACCTGTTTTATCCATTTTATTGATAAAAACAATACGCGGTACACCGTAAGTGGTTGCTTGACGCCATACCATTTCTGTTTGTGGCTCTACACCAGATTGCGCATCTAATACCGTAACCGCACCATCTAACACACGTAATGAACGTTCCACTTCAACAGTAAAATCAACGTGTCCCGGTGTATCAATGATGTTAACTCTATGACCTTTCCACTGAGCTGTTGTAGCAGCAGAAGTAATGGTGATTCCGCGTTCTTGCTCTTGTTCCATCCAGTCCATTTGTGATGCACCTTCATGTGTCTCACCAATTTTATGGATTTTACCAGTATAAAATAATATACGCTCAGTCGTTGTCGTTTTACCAGCATCAATATGAGCCATGATACCGATATTACGGGTTTTCTCCAAGGAGAACTCTCTAGCCATAATTTTTTCTCCTTCCTTTTCACTTAGTCAGTTTTCTAGTATGTTTAGGCAGTGATTAGAAAAACTCACTTTTACTTATTCTTTCAGCGAAAGTGTTAGTTTTTCTTATATTAAGGTTTTTAAAATTTTGCGTTGTAAAATAACTCCACAACTGAAATTTTATACTTTCCTAATGTGAAAACAAACACAGTCAGTTTGTCCGTTAAAGTGAATAATCAAGTTCTAACTAGATTACCAGCGATAATGAGCAAACGCTTTGTTCGCCTCTGCCATCTTGTGTAAATCTTCGCGTTTCTTAACAGATGCTCCTGTATTATTAGATGCATCCAAGATTTCGTTCGCAAGACGTTCTTCCATTGTTTTTTCCCCTCTTAGACGAGAGTAATTCACAATATAACGAAGTCCTAAAGCTTGGCGACGTTCTGGACGCACTTCCATCGGTACTTGGTAGTTTGAACCTCCAACACGACGAGCGCGTACCTCCAATACAGGCATAACATTTTTCATCGCTTGTTCAAATACGTCAATAGCTGGCTGACCACTGCGTTCTTGAACAAGTTCGAATGCACGATAAAGAATTTTCTGCGCTTTTCCTCTTTTACCATCAACCATGATTTGGTTAATTAGTCGAGTGACAAGCTTAGAATTATATAACGGATCTGGTAAGACATCACGTTTAGTTACTGGACCTTTACGTGGCATAGTCTAACCTCCTTTCCTCAATTTCAATCAAAATTTTCTATTTTTTCGGGCGTTTCGCTCCATATTTAGAACGACCTTGCATACGTCCTTCTACTCCAGCTGTATCTAGTGCACCACGTACAATGTGATAACGCACACCTGGTAAGTCTTTCACACGGCCTCCACGAATAAGAACAACACTGTGCTCTTGAAGGTTGTGTCCGATCCCAGGGATATAAGCTGTAACCTCAATTCCATTTGTTAAACGAACACGAGCATATTTACGCAATGCTGAGTTCGGTTTCTTAGGAGTCAATGTTCCAACACGTGTACAAACACCACGTTTTTGTGGAGAAGCTGTGTCAGTTGTTGTTTTCTTAAAACTGTTATAGCCTTTACCTAAAGCAGGTGAGTCAGACCCTTTAGTCTTAGTGACACGGCCTTTACGAACAAGTTGATTAATTGTAGGCATTGATTTCCTCCTCCTTTCTTTCACAATTGTAATACCACACATCCAGGCGGTTCATTTTATAAGCAAAAAACAAAGCCTTCATGAATCAAACAAATTTAATTCATCAAAACTTCACTGCTTTATCGCTACTACTGCTGTTCCAACCTCAATCCCACAAGCTTTACCGAGTCGTTTCTTAGATTCTACCAATTCATATGGAATATTCATTTTTTCTGCTAGGTGAAAAATTTTCGCCTTCAGATCAGCGTCAATATCTGTTGCAACAACAATTTGACTGACTTCTCCAGATTTCATGGCTTTTGTCGCTTGTTTAATACCTATCATTAAACGATCTTTTGCTTGTGTTACTTTTTCATAAGACATCTTCATATCCTCCAAAGTATCATGGTAACAGAAGCACCTTGAATATAGTACCACCCTAGCTAATCAATGTCAACTTAAAATTAATTAAGTACAGACATTTTTTTAGATCGAGTGGTACGATATTTTAGTGCCACGAGTATTGATTATTTGACTGTTATTTATACAGTCGATTCATTCTCTTCGCTCTCTCTATTTTCAAGTTCTTCTTCTGCTACGACATTCTCAACCGGCAACTCTGTCTGCATACCCACTTTTCTATATCGTGGCATACCTGTACCGGCTGGAACAAGCTTACCGAGGATAACATTTTCTTTAAGTCCTAACAATTCATCTCGCTTACCTTTAATAGCAGCATCAGTTAAGACGCGAGTTGTTTCTTGGAACGATGCAGCGGACAAGAATGAGTCTGTTTCTAGTGATGCCTTGGTAATTCCAAGCAGTATTGGACGACCCACAGCAGGCTCTTTACCAACTTCTAGTACTTTTTTGTTTACATCTCTGAATTGGTGAATTTCTAATAATGAACCTGGTAACAGATCGGTTTCGCCAGAATCAGCAATGGTCACTTTTCTCAGCATTTGTCTTACCATAACTTCAACGTGTTTATCGCCGATTTCTACACCTTGCATCCGATAAACCTTTTGCACTTCTTTTAGCAAGTATGTTTGGACACCATCAACACCTTGGAATTTGAGTAACTCTTTTGGATCAATTGATCCTTCTGTTAAAGGTTCTCCAGCAATAACTTTGTCTCCAACAGATACACTTACTCGCGAGCCATAAGGTACTGGATACGTCCGTGTCTCTATTTCACCCTGAACAATAATTTCTTGTTTTTCTTTTACTTCACTAATATCTTGGACGATGCCATCTACTTCACTAATGACAGCTTGACCTTTAGGGTTACGCGCTTCAAAGATTTCTTGAATACGTGGTAAACCTTGAGTAATATCGCTTCCGGCTACTCCACCTGTATGGAATGTTCTCATCGTTAACTGCGTACCCGGCTCTCCAATAGACTGGGCAGCAATAATACCTACTGCCTCGCCAACCTCTACTTGTTCACCAGTTGCTAAGTTACGTCCATAGCACTTTTTACATGCGCCATGCTTTGTATTACATGTAAAGACAGTTCGGATCGTTACAGCTTCAACACCCGCATCAACAATTTCCTTAGCGATATCTTCATTAATAAAGGCATTTTTCTCAACAATGACAGCATTAGTTTCTGGATGACGTACCGTTTGAAAAGCAGTTCGACCAACCAGACGGTCATATAACGGTTCTATCATTTCCGAACCTTCAGTAATGGCATGAACAGTCAACCCTTTATCTGTATGACAATCATCTTCACGAATAATCACATCTTGAGCAACGTCAACAAGACGTCTTGTTAAATAACCTGAGTCTGCCGTTTTCAACGCTGTATCCGCAAGACCTTTACGAGCACCATGTGTTGAAATGAAATACTCAAGGACCGTTAAACCTTCACGGAAACTTGATTTAATCGGTAATTCAATGATTCGACCAGCCGGGTTCGCCATCAAACCACGCATACCCGCAAGCTGAGTGAAGTTGGAAGCATTACCACGAGCTCCTGAATCACTCATCATATAGATTGGGTTTCGATGACTTAATGATTCCATTAATCGATCTTGAATATCATCTTTAGCTTTAGACCAGATTGAAATCACGCGTTCATAGCGTTCTTCTTCTGTGATCAAACCACGGCGGAATTGTTTCATTACCTTTTCTACCCTGTCTTGAGCCGCTTCAAGAATTTCTTCTTTTTCAGCTAAGACAACAATGTCATCTACACCAACCGTGATCCCTGCTCTAGTTGAATAATTGAAACCTAGATTTTTCATACGGTCAAGCATTTTAGATGTTTCACTGATTTTGAACTTCTTAAAGACTTCTGCGATGATATCGCCTAGAATACCTTTTTTGAAAGGTGGGATCAAGTCACGCTTAGCAAGCTCTTCCTTGATATCCGTTCCTTTAGCCACAAAATATTTAGCAGGGGTTTCTACCTCTAAATTTGTATGAGTTGGCTCATTCATATATGGGAATGATGGTGGTAAAATATCATTGAAAATCAACTTTCCTACTGTCGTCAGCAACAACTGGCTTTGTTGTTCTTCAGTGAAATTACCTTTCTCTAACGAAGAAGCTTGAACAGCTACACGTGTGTGTAAATGAACATAACCACTTTGGTAGGCCATTAAAGCTTCATTTAAGTCTTTAAACACCATACCTTCACCAATGGCTCCCTCTCGTTCCATCGTTAAATAATAGTTACCTAAAACCATATCCTGTGACGGGGTAACAACTGGTTTTCCATCCTTAGGGTTCAAAATATTTTGTGCAGCTAGCATTAAAATTCTTGCTTCTGCTTGTGCTTCAGCTGATAACGGTACGTGAACAGCCATTTGGTCACCATCGAAGTCAGCGTTATATGCCGTACACACTAGGGGGTGTAAGCGAATTGCTCTTCCCTCAACTAAAGTTGGCTCGAACGCTTGGATACCTAAACGGTGTAATGTTGGAGCTCGGTTCAATAGAACAGGATGCTCTTTAATAACATCTTCAAGCACTTCCCAGACTTCAGCATGCAAACGTTCAATTTTACGCTTGGCTGACTTAATATTATGGGCTAAACCACGCTCAACAAGTTTCTTCATAATGAAAGGCTTAAATAATTCTACAGCCATTTCCTTCGGTAAACCACATTGATACATCTTCAAGTTAGGCCCTACAACAATAACTGAACGACCTGAATAATCGACACGTTTACCTAATAAGTTTTGACGGAAACGCCCTTGCTTCCCTTTAAGCATATGTGAAAGTGATTTTAATGGGCGGTTGCCTGGTCCGGTTACTGGACGACCACGACGACCATTATCAATTAGCGCATCAACAGCTTCCTGAAGCATACGCTTTTCATTCTGAACAATAATGCTTGGTGCTCCAAGATCTAATAAACGCTTCAACCGATTGTTACGGTTAATAACACGACGATAAAGATCATTTAAGTCAGATGTCGCAAAACGTCCCCCATCCAATTGAACCATTGGACGTAACTCTGGAGGAATAATCGGCAGAACATCCAAAATAATCCATGATGGATCATTCCCGGAATTTCTGAAGGCTTCAATGACTTCAAGTCGTTTAATCGCACGGGTACGTCGTTGACCTTGAACATTTTTTAATTCTTCACGTAAAATATTTGATTCTTTATCAAGATCAATATCTTGGAGAATTTTCTTAATGGCTTCAGCACCCATCTCCGCCTGAAAACTTTGCCCATATTTTTCGCGATGAGTACGAAATTCTCTTTCAGATAAAAGTTGTTTTTTCTCAAGTGGTGTACTTCCTGCATCTGTTACAATGTAAGCAGCGAAGTAAATAACCTCTTCTAGAGCACGTGGAGACATATCTAAAAGGAGACCCATACGACTTGGAATACCTTTGAAATACCAGATATGTGATACAGGTGCAGCTAATTCAATGTGTCCCATTCGTTCACGACGCACTTTTGATTTCGTTACTTCAACACCACATCGATCACAAACAACCCCCTTATAACGAACGCGTTTGTACTTCCCGCAATGACACTCCCAGTCCTTCTGTGGTCCAAAAATCCTTTCACAGAATAGACCATCTTTCTCTGGTTTCAATGTCCGATAGTTAATTGTTTCTGGTTTTTTTACTTCCCCATGTGACCATGATCGAATTTTGTCTGGTGATGCCAAACCTATTTTCATAAACTCGAAATTATTTACATCTAGCAAGGGGTCTACCTCCCTTTTAGTATGTGATAGATCACCAGGGGCAGGGAAATCATCGACCTCCCAACCTCTTATGACCTTTAAAATTAATCCATAAAGCTGTTACTTCTCTTGGACTTCTAAATTAAACTGTTCAGTTGATAATTTATCATCTTCTTCAATGTCACGAAGCTCAATCTCTTCTTCATCAGCCGAGAGCATCTTGACATCCATACCTAAACTTTGTAATTCTTTAATCAATACTTTAAAGGATTCAGGAATTCCTGCTTCAGGAACATTGTCTCCTTTAACAATCGATTCATAAGTCTTAACACGCCCGACCACATCATCTGATTTAACGGTTAGGATTTCTTGCAATGTGTAGGCAGCACCATAGGCTTCAAGTGCCCATACCTCCATCTCACCAAAGCGTTGTCCTCCAAATTGTGCTTTACCGCCTAGTGGCTGTTGAGTAACTAGTGAATAAGGTCCTGTTGAACGAGCATGTAATTTGTCATCAACCATGTGAGCTAGTTTAATCATATACATAATTCCAACAGAAACACGGTTATCAAAGGCTTCTCCTGTACGGCCGTCATAAAGGATGGTCTTAGCGTCTCGAGACATACCTGCCTCTTCTATCGTTTCCCACACATCCTCTTCACTTGCGCCATCAAATACTGGTGAAGCAACATGGATACCTAATTGTTTTGCCGCCATGCCTAAATGTAATTCAAGCACTTGGCCAATGTTCATTCGTGACGGAACCCCTAAAGGATTAAGCATAATATCAATTGGTGTTCCATCAGGTAAGAATGGCATATCTTCTTCTGGTAATATTTTTGAAATAACACCTTTATTACCGTGGCGACCAGCCATTTTATCTCCCTCATGAATTTTACGCTTCTGAACAATATAAACACGTACAAGCTGATTAACTCCTGGTGGTAATTCATCGCCATCTTCTCGATTGAAGATCTTAACATCTAAGACGATCCCACCCGCTCCGTGAGGTACACGTAATGAAGTGTCTCTAACTTCACGAGCTTTTTCTCCAAAAATAGCATGCAATAATCGTTCTTCTGCTGAAAGTTCAGTGACACCTTTAGGTGTTACCTTACCAACAAGTAAATCACCATCTTCAACTTCCGCACCGACTCGGATAATCCCCCGCTCATCTAGATCGCGAAGAGCATCTTCACCTACGTTAGGAATATCACGAGTAATTTCTTCCGGCCCGAGCTTCGTATCACGAGCATCAGATTCGTATTCTTCAATATGAATAGAAGTATACACATCATCTTTAACTAATCGCTCACTCATGATAATAGCATCTTCATAGTTATAGCCTTCCCAAGTCATAAAACCAACCAAGACGTTCTGTCCGAGAGCCAATTCTCCTTCTTCCATTGAAGGACCATCTGCAAGAAGTTCACCTTTTACTACACGTTCTCCTGCTTTAACGATTGGGCGTTGATTATAGCAAGTTCCTTGGTTAGAACGGATAAACTTTTGTAGTTTATAACGATCAACATCACCTTGAACTTCTCTACCATCTACCTCAGCAATCCGTCTAATATGAATAGTTTTTGCCTCGACATGCTCTACAATTCCATCGTGACGGCAAATAATTGCCGCACCAGAATCCTTACCTGAAACGTATTCCATCCCTGTTCCAACAATCGGTGCTCTAGGTTGCATTAATGGAACAGCTTGACGTTGCATGTTAGCACCCATTAGCGCACGGTTCGAGTCATCATTTTCTAAGAAAGGAATACAAGCTGTAGCTGTTGATACAACCTGCTTTGGTGATACGTCCATATAATCAATACGTTCACGGCTAACAGTTGTATTCTCTCCACGGAAGCGAGCAATGACTTCTTCATTCACAAAAGCTCCATCTTCTGTAAGTTGGGCATTTGCTTGTGCGACAACAAAGTTATCTTCCTCATCTGCTGTTAAATAATCATAATGATCAGTTACTTTGCCAGTTTCATGATCAACACGACGATACGGTGTTTCAATAAAACCAAACTTATTTACCTTTGCATAAGACGATAATGAGTTAATTAATCCAATGTTTGGACCTTCTGGTGTTTCGATTGGACACATCCGACCATAGTGCGAGTAATGCACATCTCGAACTTCAAAGCCTGCACGTTCTCTCGTCAAGCCGCCTGGTCCTAGTGCTGATAATCGTCTTTTATGCGTTAATTCTGCTAATGGATTCGTCTGATCCATAAATTGAGAAAGCTGTGAACTACCAAAGAATTCCTTAATGGATGCAATCACAGGGCGAATATTAATCAGTTGTTGTGGCGTAATGGTAGATGTATCTTGAATTGACATCCGTTCACGAACAACTCGTTCCATACGAGATAAACCAATTCGGAATTGATTCTGTAAAAGCTCACCCACCGAACGCAAACGACGATTACCTAAGTGATCAATATCATCTGTATTCCCAACTTGATGTAAAATGTTGAAGAAATAGTTGATTGACGCTAGGATATCAGCAGGTGCAATGTTTTTTATTGAAGAATCAACGACACCATTATCAATGATGTTTAGTGTCCGTTCCCCTTCTGGATCAGTTGGGTCAATAATTTTAATAGACTGTAAATCAATTGATTCTTCTAAGACACCTTCACTTGGCTCAACGGTATACTCTCCAAGGCGATTATCTTCTTTATCTATATAAGGTAATAATTTATTGAGCACACGACGGTCTAATTTGGTCCCTTTTTCTGCGAGAACTTCTCCAGTTTCGTGGTCTACTAAAGTTTCTGCTAGTATTTGATTGAACAAACGGTTTTTAATATGCAGCTTTTTATTCATCTTATAACGTCCTACATGCGCTAAATCATAGCGTTTCGGATCGAAAAAGCGAGAAATCATTAAGCTTTTTGCATTTTCAATAGTAGGGGGTTCTCCCGGTCTTAAACGTTCATAAATTTCAAGTAATGCTTTTTCACTTGTCTCTGTATTATCTTTTTCTAAAGTATTCTGTAAATACTCATTATCACCAATCAAATCAATCATTTCTTGATCTGTACTAAAGCCTAACGCTCGCAACAGGACTGTGATTGGTAGTTTTCTAGTTCGGTCAATTCGAACATGCACCACATCTTTTGCATCTGTTTCAAACTCCAACCATGCCCCTCTATTTGGGATAACTGTAGCGGTGTATCCCATTTTCCCGTTTTTATCCATTTTTTCACTGAAATAAACACCTGGTGAACGGACTAATTGTGAAACAATAACACGTTCTGCTCCATTGATAATAAAGGTTCCCGTGTCTGTCATTAGTGGAAAATCACCCATAAACACTTCTTGCTCTTTCACTTCACCAGTTTCATTATTTAATAAGCGGACTTTCACACGTAGCGGCGCATTATACGTCACATCTCTTTCCTTGGATTCATCGACTGAATACTTTGGCTCTCCTAGGCTATAATCGACAAATTCAAGCGATAGATTCCCTTGAAAATCTTCGATCGGAGAAATATCTTTAAACATTTCCCGCATACCTTCTTCTAGAAACCATTGATAAGAAGCCGTTTGAATCTCAATTAAATTTGGTAACTCAAGCACCTCGTTTATACGTGCATAGCTTCTGCGCTGGCGGTGTCGTCCATACTGAACTAGTTGACCTGTCAACTGCTTCACCCCTCAAATCAAGATTAGAAAAACTCACATTTGCTAATTTTTTAGCCAATGCGTTAGTTTTCTTATACTTTAGACGTAAAAAATTTCAGCTGCATCAAATCCTTATCTCAGCTAAAATTCCAGTCTTTCCAAAACAATTAAAAACAAAAAGCTTGAACAATATACATTGGACTAAGCGTACTATACCTTATCTAACCAATATTTCAGCTCAACTATTGACTTATTGGATAGAGAAGGTATAATTTAAGCAGTATTAATTGTTCAATTGTTGTCGAACAAAGAACTTACAGTTAGAAAAATAAGTTCTTACCATTCCATCTGGATTAAAAACAGATAAAATAAACATTTTTCCGAACGACAATAATGATTAGTAAACATTATTAAAAAAGGATCTCCACTTGACTTCTTACTAAAATCAGCCTTAATCCTCTTCTTCGTCCTAACCATCTTGTCCATTCATTAATAAAAATATACTTATTTCTTAAAATGACACTTGACAAAAAAACGTGCCATTGGCATTTTTCTATATTACCACAACCATTTAATTGAGTCAAATATTAAGTTTACATTTTCTTAGCTCTAATAATAAAATAACCTTTACTTCTTTTAACTGTTTCAACTTCTTGAAATAGAGCTTTCATTTTCTTAATGGCAGAAGGCGCACCTTGCTTCTTCTGAATAACAACCCACAATTCGCCTTCTTTAGTTAGATATTGATGGGCATCCTCAAATATTTGATGCACCAATTCTTTCCCCGCACGAATCGGTGGATTAACTAATACAGCAGCAAATTGCTGATCTGGAAAATCATTAAATCGATCACTTAAATAACATGTCACATTAGCTAATTTATTTTGTTTCGCATTTTTATCGGTCAGGTCGATAGCGCGTTGATTGACATCACCCATTATAACTTGACGATCTGGATAATCTTTAGCTATTGATAAGCCAATCGGACCATAACCACAACCTAAATCAACGATTGCCCCGTCAACTTCAGGAGGAATAAAGGTATCAATTAATACTCTCGAACCAAAATCCACTGTATTCTTTGAAAAAACACCAACATCACTTGTAAATGTGAGAACATGACCGCGAAGCTCAAATGTCCATGTTTCGGGGTTGCTTTTTGCTTGGGGATGACGGGTAAAGTATTGCTCCGACATTTAATCAGCACCTACTTCTATTTGTGGTTGGGAAAAATCGATCTATTACTAATTCTTATGGCAGAAACCTTAATTCCACTTATAAGGCTATCTATAAAGTCTTATACTTTCTATTAGTGTAAACGAAAGCTCGCCTAAGATTAGACGAGCTTTCATTTATTTAACTCAATATTACTTCAATTCTACAGCTGCGCCTGCTTCTTCAAGTTTAGCTTTCATTTCTTCAGCTTCTTCTTTAGCTACGCCTTCTTTAATTGCGCCTGGTGCTTTATCAACCAAGTCTTTGGCATCTTTAAGACCAAGACCAGTCATTTCACGTACAGCTTTTACAACTTTGATTTTCGCAGAACCTGCATCAGTTAATACAACATCAAATTCTGTTTTTTCTTCTTCAGCTGCACCATCAGCAGCTCCACCTGCAACAGCAACAGGTGCTGCAGCTGTTACACCAAACTCTTCTTCAATTGCTTTGACTAAATCATTTAATTCAAGAACAGACATTTCTTTAATCGCTTCGATAATTTGTTCATTAGACATTCTTATTTCCTCCTAATAATTGTTTAAGTTATTCTGTCATTTCTAACTCAGATCAATTTAAGCTTCTTGTTCTTCTTGTTGCTCTGCAATAGCTTTAGCAGCATAAGCAAAGTTTCGAACAGGAGCTTGTAGTACACTAAGCAACATAGAAAGTAGTCCTTCGTAGTTTGGAAGATCTGCAAGTTCTTTGATTTGATCAAGAGTTGCAACACTACCTTCGATAACGCCACCTTTTATCTCTAAATCCTTATGCTCTTTAGCAAAGTTATTTAGAATCTTCGCTGGAGCAACAACGTCATCATTACTAAATGCAATTGCTGTTGGACCAACTAGTATTTCATCTAACTCTGAAAGTTCAACTTCAGCAACTGCACGGCTGGCCATAGAGTTTTTATAAACTTTATATTCAATACCCGCTTCACGTAGTTGCTTACGTAATTCAGTTACTTCCGCTACATCTAGTCCACGATAATCGACTAAGACCGTTGATTGGCTGTCACGGAATTTTGTCGCAATTTCAGATACAAGTTGTTTCTTTTGTTCCATAAGTTTTGACATGATTCCACCTCCTACTAAATGTTCAACCATACCGTAAGATCTGACTTATTTTTTATATTTCATGAAAAAATCCCTCACATCTAGATTAGACGCAAGGGAGAACGTGTGAACACTCAGGCAAAATTTTCAAAGTTCGAATTGCCTTTATCCAACACCTCGGCAGGCTATTAAGCTTTAA
Source organism: Amphibacillus sp. Q70 (assembly GCF_052055485.1). Lineage (GTDB taxonomy): Bacteria > Bacillota > Bacilli > Bacillales > Amphibacillaceae > Amphibacillus. Next base: position 938,639 of record NZ_CP197171.1, read on the forward strand.
TGAGCCCCTGCTGTCTACGGTATAACTATTATTTTAACCTTAGCTATTATAGCGATATCCTATAATAAAGTCAAGATTTATTTTGCATCTAAGGTAGTTGTATCAATCTTGATACCAGGCCCCATTGTAGAAGTCACCGATACATTACGTAGGTAGATTCCTTTCGAAGATTGTGGCTTGGCTTTAATTACCGTGCTCGTCAACGCTTCAAAGTTCTCAATTAATTGGTTAAGCTCAAATGAAGCTTTTCCAATTGGGACATGGATATTTGATTGCTTATCTACGCGGTATTCTACCTTACCGGCTTTAATTTCTTGAATTGCTTTTTCTACTTCGAACGTCACTGTTCCTGTCTTAGGGTTCGGCATTAAGCCTTTCGGTCCTAAGACACGGCCTAGCTTACCTACTTCAGCCATCATATCTGGCGTTGCAACAATGACATCAAAACCGAACCAGCCTTGGTTAATTTTATTGATTAATTCTTCGTCACCAACAAAGTCAGCACCTGCTGCTTCAGCTTCTTTCGCTTTATCACCTTTAGCAAAAACTAGAACCGTTTGTGTTTTACCTGTACCATGCGGTAAAACCATTGCTCCTCGAATTTGTTGATCTGCTTTCTTAGGATCAACACCTAAACGGAAAGCCGCTTCTACTGTTTCATCAAATTTAGCTGTTGCATTTTCTTTTACTAATTTAAGAGCTTCTTCAATGTCGTACAATTTAGCACGATCAACTAATTTCAAAGCTTCTTGTTGCTTTTTAGATTTTTTAGCCATTATTTTTCCTCCTAAAATGTGGTGTTAGCGGTTATACCTCCCACTTAATAAAACGGATCCTACTTGATATTGTTCTTCTAACAAGCAGGGAAGTTGACTATGCCTCAATCTAACTTCCTACAAAAAGGTTGCGAAATGGCAACTCCACCACCTGCGCAACCTTCACCTCAACAAACAATAAAAAAATTAATCTTCGATAGTAATTCCCATACTGCGCGCAGTACCTTCAACCATCTGCATCGCTGCTTCAACATCAGCTGCATTTAAATCAGGCATTTTTGTTTCCGCAATCTCTCTTACTTGGTCACGTTTTACTGTTGCAACCTTATTACGATTTGGTTCACCTGATGCAGTATCGATGCCCGCTGCTTTTTTAAGCAATACAGCAGCCGGCGGAGTTTTTGTGATAAATGTAAATGAACGGTCTTCAAAAACCGTAATTTCTACCGGAATAATCAAACCTGCTTGTTCTTGCGTACGGGCGTTGAATTCCTTACAGAAACCCATAATATTAACACCTGCTTGACCTAATGCTGGTCCAACTGGCGGAGCCGGATTTGCTTTCCCTGCTGGGATTTGAAGTTTTACTACTTTAATTACTTTTTTAGCCACGAGACACACCTCCTTAAGTCCGTGATGTGGTCATAGGGGGTTAACCCTCCCACTCATATTATATCAAAATCAATCTAACACTCGAGGCATAAAGAACATTAAAATTTTAGCATGTTCAACCTAATATTGCAAGACCTCTCGTGATTTATTCTAAATTAAGCGTTAGACTTTTGTAATCTGTGAAAAGTCAAGCTCTACTGGTGTTTCACGACCAAATATATTCACATGTACTTTTACTTTCTGACGATCCAGGTCAATTTGTTCAATAGATCCCGTAAAATCACTAAATGGCCCATCAGTAACTGCGATCGATTCGCCTTCTTCAAAATCAATATCAACCACAGCTTCTTTCATACCCATACGTTTTAGGATTGTCTCCGCTTCTTCCGGCAATAGGGGTGTTGGCTTTGAACCTGAACCTGTTGAGCCAACAAACCCTGTTACACCTGGTGTATTACGAACCACATACCATGAATCATCAGTCATAATCATTTCGGCTAGAACATATCCCGGGAAAACTTTTTTCATAGAAACTTTTCGCTTACCATTTTTAACTTCTGTTTCTTCATCTTCTGGCACTAAAATTCGAAAAATTTTGTCTTCCATCCCCATAGATGCTAGTCTTTTTTCTAGATTTGTTTTTACCTTGTTTTCATAACCCGAATACGTATGCACAACATACCATTGTTTCTCCATTTCTCCAAAACCTCCTTACCATCTGTTTTTCCAATTTAAAAAACCCGTCAATACGGGTTCTCAAAAGTAACTCGATTCATTCTTACTTCATTATAGCACAAAATCTACCGTTCTATTCAAAAAAAAGATTCAAAATTTGAGTAATGCCTAAATCTACAAGTGTAAAAAACAAAGCAACTATAACAACTGTAGCAACAACAGTCACCGTATAACGATAAAGCTCTTGCTTACCCGGCCAGGAAACTTTCTTCATTTCTCGCGAAACATTTTTGAAAAACGACACAACTTTCACAAGTGGTTCCTCCAAACTTTTAAAAATTTATCTGTAATAAAATATAATGGCATGATTTACTTTGTTTCTCGGTGTAAAGTATGTTTATTACATCTTTTACAAAACTTCTTTAATTCTAGGCGCTCTGCGTTTGCCATACTTTTATCTGAGTGATAATTTCGGCTTAAGCACTCCTCGCATGCGAGGGCTACTTTTTTCTTCATCTTTTATCATCCTATAAATAATCTAGTTTACCTAAATAATGTAGCATGCTTGTTTATCAGTGTCAACGTCACTTATCTATTCAATCATAACTTAATGCTCGCTATATCTAAATATCGTTCTAATTTTCGCTTCACTCGTTGAAGAGCATTGTCAATTGATTTAATATGACGGTTTAATTCTATTGAAATTTCTTGATAGGTTCGACCATCTAAATAAAGATAAAGAACATCACATTCAAATCGACTTAATAATTTAACGAGCTTTCCTTCAACTTGTCCTTGACTTTCTCGATTAATAATCAATTCTTCTGGGTCATCAATTTTTTCTACATTAGTTAAAACATCTAGTAACGTTCGCTCTGATTCCTCATCAAAAATGGGTTTGTCCAACGAGACATAAGAATTTAGCGGGATGTGCTTTTGCCTTGTCGCTGTCTTGATCGCTGTTATAATTTGTCTTGTGACACAGAGCTCAGCAAAGGCACGAAATGATGAGCGCCGATTATCCTTATAATCTCGAATCGCTTTATATAAACCTATCATACCTTCCTGGACAATATCTTCATGGTCAGCCCCGACAAGAAAGTAGGTACTTGCTTTCACTCGGACGAAACCACGATATTTTTGGATCAAATAATCTAATGCTTGGCAGTCTCCTTGACGAATAAATGAGATAACCTCACTATCATCAAGCTGCTCAAAGCATATTATTCCATTGTTCACACCTTGATGTTGTCTCTGCAAGCCAAACTCCCCCCGAGCTACTTAATATGACATGTTCAAAAGGACCGCGTCAATTAGGTTCGCCATGTTCCGAAATTTAGAATAAACAAAACTTCTATCTATGCAATCCGACTGCTCCACGGCTTATCCTCAACATGACTATTCGCCTCACCCAAAACATTTAGATATCGAAAGTTTGAATTTGCACAATTCTAAATGGCCTTTTCTGACACGCAAGAAAAGTAAACTTCCTTTCCAAGAAACGGATTTACACTGGACTTTTTGAACATCTTTTAATAGCAATATTATACAGTAAGCGCTTCACATTAGTCAACTGCACCATTCAGCCTCTTCCACGTCTCATTTTTTCAAATTGTTCTAAAATTTCTTGTTTAATTACTAGAGAACGTCCTTGTTTTTGTTTTTCAAAGGTACGTAGATCATTAGAAATTTCTTTTTTTATTTGATCAACCTCAATAGCCAATTCTCGAGCGGACTTTCGATAAGCACCTTGCTGGAAAATGGTCCGTTGTTCGGTATAATCACTTGTTGCTACATATACTTTTGTTTTCACATTTTTTAATTCTTTCACTAATCGCTCAATACATTGATCGGCGGTTTCTTTTTCTTTAGTATAAATAACTTCGATATTAAATTGATTTTCCTTTGCTTCAAGTCCTTTTACTTCATAAGCATCAAAAACGATAATGACACGATGACCTCGGTAAGCTTGATATTCAGCCATTTTCTCAATTAATAATTGTCTAGCTTGATCAAGGTCTGTATCCCGCAAACTTTTAAGCTCGTCCCAGTAACCGATAATGTTATAGCCATCAACTAATAATACATCCATCGCCTTAATCTCCCAGCGGATGGCGCTTCCGAAAGACTTCATACATCAGTATACTTGCTGCAACGGATGCATTAAGTGAGGAAACCTGTCCTCTCATCGCTAACTGAATGGTCCAATCACATTTCTCACGAACAAGTCGACTCATTCCTTTTCCTTCGTTGCCAATAACAAGTGCTAAAGCAATATCACCATCTAATTTTCGATAATCTTGACTCGCTTCCATCTCTGTGCCAACTACCCAAACATGGCGTGACTTCAGTTCTTCAATCGTTTGTGCCATATTGGTGACGCGGGCAACAGGGACATATTCAATCGCACCAGCTGATGTTTTAGCAACAACACTTGTCAGCCCAACTGCTCGGTGCTTAGGAATAATCACACCATGAACACCTGCTGCATCAGCGGTTCTTAAAATTGACCCTAAGTTATGCGGATCTTCAATCTCATCAAGTAAAATAAAAAAGGGTTCTTCACCTTTTTGCTCAGCACGAGCAAATAAATCATCAATTCTGGCATAGTCATAGGCGGCAACAGCAGCGACCAGACCTTGGTGCTTGCCATCAACAAGCTGATCTAACTTCTTTTTGGGAACTTGTTTGACTATAACACCATGTTTTTTGGCAAGCCGCTGAATCTCTTCTGTTGCCTTAGCATTTAAATGCTCAGCGATAAATAATTTGTTGATTGATCGACCTGATCTAAAGGCCTCTATAATTGGATTTTTACCTATCAGCCATTCCTCTGCCATGTTTATTGTCTCTCCTTCTCAATAAAGGCTACCGCCTCATTCATCAATTCTTGTAGTCGTGGTTGTTGATCAGTAAAATAGTGAAAACCTAAGAGCGCTTCAAAAGCCGTACTATATCGATAAGTGATGACATCCGTATTTTTTGGTACTGTTCCTGGCTTCGCATTGCGTCCTCGCTTAACAACCGCCTCTTCCTCATCTGCTAAATGCTTCACTTCTAGCCAGTAACGTAATACTTTTGCCTGTGCTTTTGCTGAAACATACTTTATTGCCGAACGATGTAAGTCATTGACCTTAGCGTGACCAGACCTGATCAAATAATCTCGAACATGGACCTCATAGATCGCATCACCCATATAAGCAAGAGCGAGGCTTTTCATCTGTTTAACTTCATTTACCTTCATTCTTATCCTCTTTTCCAACGTGTTCCTTGCGCAGTGTCTTCTAGTATAATATTCTGTGTTTTCAACTGATCACGAATGGCATCAGCTCTTTCAAAATCTTTTTCAGCTCGCGCTTGTTCTCGTTCTGCTAATAATTGATCAATGTCTTCATCTAATAAGCCGTCATCCAAACCCGTAATCTCAATCCCTAGTATGGCAAAAAATTGATCGAATAACGCTAGAAATTCTTCTAATGTTTTGTTAGTAACTGTTTGACTTTCGATCGCTAGATTTGCTTCCTTAACAAGCTCAAAAATAAAAGTAATCGCATTGGCTGTATTAAAATCGTCATTCATCTCTTTAATGAATCCAGCTTTTATTTGTGCTAATTTTTGTTGATACGCCTCTTCTCCTTCTGTTGCTTTGGATTCTTCACATATTGTATGGCGGTGTTGTAAATTTTGGTAAACATTCTCAATCCGTTCAAAACCATTTTTGGACTGTTCCAACAAAGCTTCACTAAAATTAATTGGATGACGATAGTGGATACTTAAAATATAAAATCTTAATAATTCTGGTCGATATTGTTCAATTAAATCATGTGCTAAGACAAAATTTCCTGTTGACTTCGACATTTTTTCATCATCAATTGTCACATAACCATTATGAAGCCAATAGTTTGCAAAAGGTTGGCCGGTATTCGCCTCAGATTGGGCAATTTCATTTTCATGATGTGGAAAAGCAAGATCTTGACCACCTGCATGAATATCAATGGTATTACCTAAATATTTTTTTGCCATAGCTGAACATTCAATATGCCATCCCGGACGGCCTTTCCCCCATGGTGATGACCAGGAAACTTCTCCGGGTTTAGCAGCTTTCCATAGTGTAAAATCTAAAGGTTCCTCTTTATTGTCATCAACTTGAATACGTGCCCCTGAACGTAAATCATCTAACGATTGATCTGATAATTTACCATAGTCTTCAAAGTGACGTGTTTTAAAATAAACATCACCGTTTATTTCATAAGCATAACCCTTATCAATAAGCACTTCAATAAAGTTAATAATCTCAAGGATCGATTCTGTCACTCGCGGATGATGTGTGGCTGGTTTTACACCTAATGCTTTCACATCCTCTTTATAAGCTTCAATAAAGCGGTTGGCAACCGCACTCACATCCTCTCCTCGCTCATTTGCTGCCTTAATAATTTTGTCATCAATATCAGTAAAATTAAGCATGTAGGTAACTTCATAGCCAAGATACTCCAAATATCGACGAACGGTATCAAATACAATCGCAGGACGCGCATTTCCGAGATGAATGTAATTATAAACAGTTGGACCACAGACATACATTTTTACCTTCCCTGGTTCAATTGGCTTGAATACTTCTTTTGTTCGTGTCAATGTATTGTACATTTTAATCGTCATCTTGTTTCTCTCCTTTAACAAACTCAATCTCTTCTTGCAGGTTCTTCACTTTCTCTTGTAATTCAATTATTAAATCTTCAACCGGATCAGGGAGCTTATTATGATCAAGCCTCTGTGTAATACGTTTTCCATTTTGGATAACGACATGCCCTGGGATGCCAACAACTGTGGAATAGTCTGGGACATCTTTAAGCACAACAGAACCTGCTCCAACTTTTGAATGTTCTCCAATTGTAATAGAACCCAAAACCTTGGCACCTGTTGCAATTAGGGCATTATCTTTTATCGTTGGATGACGTTTTCCCCTTTCTTTTCCCGTTCCTCCAAGTGTTACTCCTTGAAAGATCGTGACATCATCGCCGATCTCACATGTTTCACCAATCACTACCCCCATTCCGTGATCAATAAAAAAACGATGGCCTACTTGTGCACCGGGGTGAATTTCTATCCCAGTAAAGAAACGGCTAAGTTGGGAAATTAACCGAGCTACAAAGAAAAATTTTTTTCGATAAAAGAAATGAGCCATACGGTGCGACCAAATAGCATGGACACCTGAATAAGTTAAAATAACTTCGAAATACGATCTTGCTGCCGGATCTTGATCAAAAACAACTTGAATATCTTCTTTGATACGTTTGAAAAAAGCCATAATATTCCACCTCCTACGTACTTTTAATTTAGAAACGCTTAGAAAAACATATGCTATTCTCATACAGTTTAACCAAGTAAGATGTTCTTATTGAGAAGTCGCCTTCCGCAGGGTAGACGCCAACAGGACATAGGTGATGTAACTAACGTTCTTAAGAAAGGCTATATCACTATATGTTTTTACAACACAATAAGCACACTTACTTCATTTTTCTTTATATCTGATCCTTTAAAATTTAAATAGTTTTACATCCATATCCTATCTAGAACACCATGATTCCCTAACATAAAATATTAAAAGACGTCTCTGTGTAACGAATACACAGAGACGTCTTTTAACGCGGTTCCACTCTGTTTAGATAAAGTGAATCAAACTTTAACTTTATCTCAACTTGAACTCTGATAACGGAAGAGAAGCCGCTTCTGCTTACTTTTAATTTCGGCAAAAGACTCAGAGGTGCATAGAATTAGATGACTTAAAATCACTTTCAGCCTAGGTGATTCTCTCTTGATAAGTTTGCGCTAATCCCTATCCTCTTCAACGCTTTTTATTGTATTAATCATTAATAACATCCATTAACTTTTTGCTGGACCGTACTAAATGTGATATTTATTATTATGCATTCCTAACACATTTAGTGCTTAAAAAGTTTGCAAAAGATTTGCTAAGCGTGTCACGACAGTCTCCTTACCAAGAAGGTAAATGGCATTTGGAAGTTCTGGACCATGTACCTGACCCGTTGTTCCAACACGAATAGGCATAAATAATTGTTTACCCCTTTGCTTTGTTTCTTTTTGAGTTGACTTAATAGCTGTTTTAATGTCTGCTGGTTCCCAATTTTCAAGTTCAGCTAACTTTTCTTTATAAACACGCAGTACTTCCGGTACTTGTTCACCAGCTAAAACAGCTTGTGCTTCTTCATTATAACTAATCTCCGTTTGGAAGAAAAGTTCTGTTAGCTCGACGATCTCAGCTCCATAACTTAACTGGTCTTTATAAAGGTTAATTAAGTCGACAGCCCATTTCTTTTCTTCTTCAGTCATATCAGGTGATAGTTTACCTGCTTCAATCAAGTGCGGTAAAGCAAGGTCGATCACTTCTTCTTCACTTAGAGATTTAATATACTGATTGTTCATCCATCGTAATTTTTTCGAATCAAAAATGGCTGCTGAAGTAGATAATCTGCCCGGATCAAATATGTCAATAATTTCTTGCTGGGTAAAGATCTCTTCTTCTCCAACAGGTGACCAACCTAGTAATGTAATGAAATTAAACATGGCTTCCGGTAAATAGCCTAATTTTTTATATTGTTCAATAAACTGTATCACATGTTGGTCACGTTTACTCAATTTTTTACGTTCTTCATTTAAGATCAACGTCATATGCCCATACTGTGGAGCACTCCAATCAAAGGCATCAAAAATCATCATTTGCTTTGGTGTATTAGAAATATGCTCTTCACCACGCAAAACATGGGATATCTGCATTAGATGATCGTCGATGGCAACTGCGAAGTTATAAGTTGGAATGCCATTCTTTTTAACGATTACCCAATCTCCAAAATCACTCGATTCAAACGTTATTGGACCACGAACAATATCTTCAAAAGCATAGGTGACCTGATCGGGAACACGGAATCGAATACTTGCTTGGCGACCCTCCGCTTCAAACTGCTCAATTTGTTCAGGCGTTAAATGGCTATGCGCTCCTGAATACTTAGGAACTTGTCCATTCGCTCGTTGTTCCTCTCGCTCTTGCTCAAGCTCTTTCTCTGTCATATAGCATTTATAAGCTAAATCACGTTCAAGCAATTCTGTCACATATTTTTGATAGATATCTAAGCGTTCAGTTTGACGATAAGGGCCATAATCGCCACCAATATCAGCACCTTCATCCCAAACAAGACCTAACCATTTCAAATAGTTAAGCTGGCTCTCTTCTCCACCTTCAACATTACGCTTTTCATCTGTATCTTCCGTTCGAATAATAAATTTACCACCTAAATGTTTGGCATATAAATAATTAAATAAAGCTGTTCTCGCATTTCCGATATGCAAGTCCCCAGTCGGGCTCGGTGCATAACGTACACGGATCTCATTTGTCATGATCTTGCTTCTCCCTTCAAACGTATAACTTTTGTTATCCCTATCTTAGCATTTTTTAACCAAAATGTCTGATCAATATCATTTTTATTCACGATCATTTTCTCTTTGATTCAAAATAAATAGAGCTAGGTCTAAATCTTCTGGTGTTGTCATTTTTATATTATGATAATCACCTTGGACGAGCTTTACTGATTCATCTATGCGTTCTACCAATGATGCATCATCAGTACCATAAAAAAAAGTCTCTCTTGCCAATTGATGTGCTTGCATAATTTTATGATAAGAAAAGGCTTGCGGCGTTTGAGCGATATAAAGTTTCGTTCGATCTAGCGTTTCTATCAAACACCCATTTTTCCTTTTTATCGTCTCTTTAGCAGGAACAGCCAACAAAGCAGCCCCATTTTCACTCGCCACTTTATTTAATCGGTCTAATGACTCTTGGCTGACAAAGGGTCGAGCACCATCATGGATAAAAATTAATTTATTGTGGTCCTCAATCTTGTTGAGTCCATTATAAACAGAATCCTGTCGCTCCCTACCTCCATAGACAAGCTTTATTGCTGTTTTAAAGGCTGCTTTTGCTAATATGGCTTCGACATTTGTCTGATCCTTTACTCGAATAACAAGAACAATTTCTTCACACATCGGATCCTGATCAAAAACCGTCATTGTATGTATCAGCACTGGTTTGTTTCTCAGCATCACAAATGGTTTATTACAGTCTGCTTGCATTCGTTGTCCCATCCCAGCAGCCAGAATAATCACATAATAAGGATTCATTTTCTCGTTACTTCTACCTTGAGAGATAACCATTAGATAAACTCCTATTTGCTCATCTTTTTTTGATTCAACTTCTCAGATTCTTCGATGAATCATTTCTTTAATATAGACACTGCACTTTTACAAAATGATATCACTAAATAATTTTACCATACCGTGTGAACATATGGGGGCGTTTTTCTCATCCTTTAGATGTGAAGTTTTCAACTATCTGCTTAATTGAATTTTATATTTTCTCATAGTGTAATAAAAAGTGATAACAATCGTTATCACTTTTTAGTTTCTTTATTTGTTATACCCTTTTTATTGTGCCTTTTCAAGTGCTTTCGGTTTAGCAAAGATCATACGACCTGCAGATGTTTGCAGAACACTTGTAATAATCACATCAATAGCCTCACCGATATAATTACGACCTTCTTCTACAACAATCATTGTGCCATCATCTAGGTAAGCAACACCTTGGTCATGTTCTTTACCATCCTTAATGACTTGCACTTTCAGTTGTTCACCTGGTAATACGACAGGCTTAACCGCATTGGCCAAATCATTAATATTTAAGACTTGTACATTTTGAAATTCACATACTTTATTAAGATTAAAGTCATTAGTCACGACAATACCATTCATTACTTTAGCTAACTTAACAAGTTTGCTATCTACCTCTTGAATATCTTCAAAATTACCCTCATACATTTCAACTTTCTCAGGAATATCTTTTTGCAATCGATTAAGAATATCTAGGCCACGGCGCCCTCGGTTTCGCTTTAATGCGTCAGAAGAATCAGCAATGTGTTGGAGTTCTTCAAGAACAAAATGAGGAATAATAATGGTCCCCTCGAGAAAATGAGTTTGGCAAATATCCGCTATTCGTCCATCGATAATTACACTAGTATCAAGAATTTTTGACTTTGGCACCACTTCATCATTTTTTTGTTCTTCTGGCACGGCCTTTTGCTCTTTATCTTTTTTCGCTAGCGTTAATATACTTATAAATTCGTCACGGCGTTTAAAACCAACTTGAAATCCTAAATATCCGAGTAATCCCATAATAAAAAGCGGAACAATTTGTGAGACCACAATAATTTGAATATCGATAATGGGTTGATTAATGAAAAAGGCAATTGTTAAACCAATGATTAAGCCAATCCCACCAAAAAACAAGTTTGCCAATGGAGCACCGAGTAAAGTTCGTTCTAAAAATTGAATGAATTGAACGATATAATCAACTAGCCAAAAAGATAATAAATATAATATAATTGCGCCAAGCGCTAAACCAATATAAGGAGACGCATAGGGATGATCTATCCATGTATCTCTTGTGAAACCAATGATCCTAACTAATGATGGAAAATATAAAAACCCCGCTGTTCCTCCGGCAATAATAATAAATAATTGTACTATTCTTTTTAGCACTATCTTCACCTCCTAATCCTATACTCCCCAATAAAGGGGGACTTTAACCTTGTTTTTTTAGACTATCTCATTTACTTTTGTTCTAAGGTTATTTGCAAGGCTTCCTGAATCGAATCTGCTCCTATAACTTGAAGTGATTCCGGTGCTTGCCAGCCATCAAGGTTTCGTGCTGGAATGATCGCTCGTTTAAAACCAAGTTTGGCTGCTTCTTGAAGTCTTTGCTCAATTCTTGAGACACGGCGGATTTCTCCTGTTAAACCAACCTCACCAATTAAAACGTCATATGGCATACAGGCTTGCCCTTTAAAACTTGAGGCAATACTTACGGCTACTGCAAGATCTATCGCCGGTTCATCTAGCTTTATGCCGCCTGCAACTTTAACATAGGCATCTTGATTTTGCATTAATAAACCAACTCTTTTTTCTAAAACAGCCATTAACAATGGTACCCGATTGTGATCTATCCCTGTTGCCATTCGCCGAGCTTGGCCAAAGCTTGTTGGTGAGATTAATGATTGAATCTCTACAAGAACAGGTCGTGTACCTTCCATTGATGCAACAACAGTTGAACCAGCAACCCCTTGTGAACGCTCTTCTAAGAAAATCTCCGAAGGATTATTAACCTCCTTCAATCCACTTTCTTTCATTTCAAAAATACCCATTTCATTTGTGCTGCCAAAGCGATTCTTTACTCCCCGTAAAATTCGATAAGTATGGTGCCGCTCACCCTCAAAATAAAGAACAGCATCAACCATGTGCTCTAACATGCGCGGACCAGCAATAGCGCCTTCCTTCGTAACATGTCCTACAATAAAAATGGGGATATGCTTTGTTTTAGCTATACGCATCAGCGTACCTGTACATTCACGTACTTGTGAAACACTTCCTGGTGCACTTGTTACTTCATCCTTAAAAATAGTTTGAATGGAATCTATCACAACAAAAGCTGGATTCAATTGATCGATTTGAGCTGAAATAAGTTGTAAATTCGTTTCTGAGAGAACATATAGTTTTTCAGACGTTACACCGAGCCGATCTGCTCTTAACTTTGTTTGACGTGTTGATTCTTCTCCAGAAATATAAAGTACAGAGGTTCCCTTATTGGCTAATTGGTTGGAAATTTGCAGTAATAACGTTGACTTACCAATCCCTGGATCCCCACCGATAAGTACCAAAGAACCGGGGACGATGCCTCCACCAAGAACACGATTTAATTCTGGCATCTCTGTTTTCATTCTTGCTTCTTCTTTTGTTTGAATGGCTGTTATCTTCTCTGGTGACTGGCTTTTATCTTGTCCTAAACCTGAATGCTTGGATGTTGTTTTAACAATAACTTCTTCTACCAGTGTATTCCATTGATTACAGCTTGGACATTTGCCCATCCATTTAGGTGATTCATAGCCACATTCTTGACAAACAAAAGTGCTTTTACTTTTAGCCAAAATGACCTCTCCTTTCTTTTATTATACTCTAAAAAAAGATAACTTAGGTTACACCTGAATTAATTCTTTGTGTAAAAATGATGTAAATTTTTCAAAGCATTTACCGGAACTAATCATCCCTTTTCAAGAACGATAGAGGATAATACAGTTGCTAACTCCTTTTAGATAATCGTATTTATTATAGTATATGAAAAAGAAAGTGAAAGGTAAAGTTTACCTTCCACTTTCTTCTTGATTGTTATTACTTATTTAAGATAATGAATTTGCCATTGCTGCTAAGTCCGATGCGAATATTTTCTTCTTTTGTAATATCGCCTCGCAGTAATGCTTCTGACAGTAAATCTTCAATATTTTTTTGAATGGAGCGACGCAAAGGACGAGCTCCATATTCTGGATCGAATCCATCTTCAGCAATTTTTTCTATTGCCTTGTTAGATAAAGTAAAGTTAAGCCCCTGATTAGCTAATCGTGTTTGAAGCTGATTAATCATTAGGCTAACAATATCTTTCATATGTTTTCGCTCAAGCGCGTGGAAAACAATGGTTTCATCAATTCTGTTTAAAAATTCCGGACGAAATGCTTTTTTCAATGCTTCCGTTACTTTTGACTTCATGTTTTTATAATCCGTTTGCTCATCTTGTAAATTAAAGCCAACATATTTATTATTTTGTAATTCGCTGGCTCCAACGTTTGAAGTCATAATTAGAACAGTATTTCTAAAATCAACAACCCTGCCTTTTGAATCTGTTAAACGGCCGTCTTCTAAGACCTGAAGCAAAATATTAAATACTTCAGGGTGAGCCTTTTCTATTTCATCAAGTAAGACAACTGAGTATGGCTTACTACGAACCTTTTCAGTTAATTGACCACCTTCTTCATGCCCCACATATCCTGGAGGTGACCCAACAAGTCTTGATGTTGTATGCTTTTCCATATATTCTGACATATCAATGCGAATCATGGCATCTTCATCACCAAACATGGCTTCAGCTAATGTACGAGCTAATTCTGTTTTCCCAACCCCAGTAGGACCTAGGAAAATAAAGGATCCAATTGGACGTTTGGGATCTTTTAAGCCTGCCCGTGCACGACGAATAGCTTTTGAAACAGCAATAACTGCCTCTGATTGCCCGATGACGCGGTTGTGTAAAGTATTTTCTAAGCCTAATAACCGTGTCGTTTCATCTTTCGTTAACGAATCAACAGGGACTCCAGTCCAGTTAGATACAACGGATGCTATATCTTCTACAGTCACTTTAGAGTCTTCCTGACCTTGTTTTTCCTTCCATTTTTCTTTTGTTTTGTCAAGTTCCTTGCGTAGTTTCTGCTCACGATCGCGTAATGAAGCAGCTTTTTCAAATTCTTGGCTTTGAACAGCAGCATCCTTCTCTTTTCTGACTTCTGTTAAGCTTTGTTCAAGCTCCTTTAAGTTTGTTGGTGCAGTATATGAACGCAGACGCACCTTTGAACCTGCTTCATCAATTAAATCGATTGCTTTATCAGGTAAAAAACGATCAGTAATATAGCGATTTGACAAATTAACAGCAGCATCAATCGCTTCATCTGTAATAGTGACACGATGATGTGCCTCATAACGATCACGAAGTCCTTTTAAAATTTCAATTGACTGTTCAAGAGTAGGCTCATCTACCTGGATTGGCTGAAATCGACGTTCAAGTGCAGCATCTTTTTCAATATACTTTCGATACTCATCAATTGTTGTCGCACCAATACACTGTAATTCACCACGAGCTAAAGATGGTTTCAAAATATTCGATGCATCAATTGCACCTTCAGCACCACCCGCACCAATTAAAGTATGCAATTCATCAATAAACAGAATGATATTACCTGCTTGGCGAATTTCCTCCATCACTTTTTTCAAACGATCTTCGAATTCACCCCTATATTTTGTTCCTGCAACAACCGTTCCCATATCGAGAGTCATCACACGCTTATCACGTAACGTTTCTGGTACTTCGTTATCAATAATTTGTTGTGCTAATCCCTCTGCTACAGCTGTCTTCCCCACACCTGGCTCACCGATTAAGACGGGATTGTTTTTGGTTCGACGACTAAGCACTTGAATTACTCGTGCAATTTCCTTCTCACGACCAATTACAGGATCAACATTTCCTTCTTTTGCTGTAACTGTTAGGTCCCGAGCTAAGGAATCAAGAGTAGGTGTGCTGGCTGGATTATTTTGAGCATGACGTACTTGGCCTTTTCTAACTGTCTCATTACTACCTAATAGCTGGAGAACTTGTTGACGTGCACGATTTAAGCTGACATCTAGATTATTTAGAACACGCGCTGCTATCCCTTCTCCTTCGCGAATTAACCCTAACAAAATATGTTCTGTTCCAACATATGTGTGGCCTAACTTTCTTGCCTCATCCATAGAAAGTTCAATAACTTTTTTAGCTCTCGGTGTATAATGGATGGTTTGTGAGGTTTTTTTACCAATACCTATTAAACCTTCAACCTCTTCTTGAATTTTATCGGTCTCTAAGCCTAATGAATGAAGAGCTTTAGCAGCAATACCTTCTCCCTCACGAATTAGACCAAGTAATATATGCTCAGTACCAATATTGTTATGTCCCAATCGGATTGCTTCTTCTTGCGAAAGAGCTAATACCTTCTGAGCTCTTTCAGTGAATCTTCCAAACATCATTTATTATTCTTCCTCCTTTATTGCTCCTCTAGACGTAAACGTTCACGAATAATAGTAGCGCGTTTCATATCACGTTGTTCTGGTGTTAGTGTTTCTTGTGCATATTGTTGCAAAAATGCTGGTTGTGTTAAAGTCATTAATTCATTTAAGATCGCTGTTGAAAGATTCTTGATGTAACCAATATCAATTGCTAAACGTAAATCTGATAAACACTTAGCTGCTTCCTTTGATTCGATAATTCTACTGTGCTTTAATATACCATAAGATCGAAAGATGCGATCTTCTAAACGAAGTCCTGATTGGTCAATTAACATTTGTCTTGCATCACGTTCGCGAGCAATTAACTGTTCAACTACGCTATGGAGATCTTGAATAATATCTTGCTCTGATCGCCCCAATGTAACTTGATTTGAAATTTGATAGATATTACCAGCTGCTTCACTACCTTCACCATATATACCTCTTACAACAAAACCGAGTTGATTAATAGCAGGAACCATTTTTCTTATTTTACCGGTTAATGTTAAGGCAGGTAAGTGCATCATTACTGAGGCTCTAATCCCTGTTCCAACGTTGGTTGGACAACTTGTTAAATAGCCTCGATTTTCATCAAATGCATAATCAATTTTTTCTTCTAACCAATCATCAAACTTAAATGCTTCTTCGAGTCCTCGCTCTAATTGTAAGCCAGGAAAATATAGTTGTAAGCGCATATGATCTTCTTCATTCACCATTAAAGAAACCTGTTCATTTTTTGAAAGTAATACCCCACTTTCTTTTTGTCGCTCCACGAGAAATGGACTAACCAAATGCTTTTCAACCAAAACTTGCTTCTCTAAAGGCTTTAAATCTTCCATTGCAAAGTATTCAAAATTCTCATATTGAGCAAAAGACTTTTCGCTAAAATGTTCTTTGATCCAATTGGATACAATCTTAAGCTCTTCTTCCGCCGCCATTAAAGGAAAAGGAACATCGGTAAAATTACGCGCTAATCGAATGCGCGTGCTTAGCACGATATCATGATCAGGCCCTTCCTCCTGCATCCATGGACTAATTGCTTGATCAATAAAAGATTGTAATGACATCAAATTTCATCTCCTTTTTCATGAGAAGACTTTTCTTTTTGCTCCAGTTCTTTTATTTTATCTCTTACTTCCGCCGCATCTTCAAATCTCTCCTCATTAATAAGTTGCTGTAATTGATCTCGATAATCTTGGATTAGGCGTTTATGCTGTAAATGAACATGCTGTCTGTTCGGTATTTTTCCGATATGCTTCGTATTTCCACCTTGTACCCTTCTAAAGATTGGATTCAAATATTCACTAAATATTTGATAACACTGTGAGCAACCGAATTTTCCTATTTTAGAAAATTGCTGATATGTCATATGACAATGTGGACAAGCGAGTTCATGAGGGTTATGCTTATTTGCTTCTGTCTTTGTTGTTGAGCTAGAATAATCATTAAACAAACCGCTCAACAGGTCATGAATAGTATAGACATCTTCCTCTGTGTCTAAATAACCTTTTTCCTTTGCACATTGCTGACAGAGATGTATTTCCGTTTTTTGACCATTTATAAAGTTCGTCAAATGTAAGCTAGCTGATCGCTGTTGACAAATTTCACATTTCATTTAGGATTCCTCCTTGTCTTTAGGCAAGCTTAGTTATACTTTAAAGATCTTAACATAGCAACTAAAATTCGTGATCTCAGCTCGTCACGAATTGGAATTTGCAGAGCTAATACCTCTCTATTGATAGCACTTATCATTAATTTTGCCTCTCTAATAGAGAGATACTCAGCCTCAAGTAAACGTTCAATCACAGCTATAGCTATTTGTTGAGTCACTTCTGGTCTAACAAGATCAATTAATTCATCAATCAATACATTTTTACTATTAGTGGCCATTCGCTGAATCCGAATATAACCACCTCCACCACGCTTACTCTCAACGTGGTAACCTCTTTCAGGTGTAAACCTTGTATTAATTACATAATTAATTTGAGAAGGTACACAAGAGAACTGATCAGCAATTTCACTACGTTTAATTTCAATTATATTATGTTTGTTACTTTCAATTATTTGTTTTAAATGCGCTTCAATTATATCTGAAATATTACGCATCTCTCCCTCTCCTCCTGATTGACTTTGACTATATTTGACTATATTTATATTTTATACTGCATAAACTTGAGATGCAACTTTTACACTTGTTTCACTTCTTTTATTTGCTTTAGTTGTTCAATTTTTAATAAGTCATAATAAACATCTTTCATTATTGTACTTTTTCCAGCTAAAACATTTGATATGATAATCATGCTATTGCTCTGTTCCTTTTTAAAATGAATATCCTTTACCACAATATTACGTGAATGAAATTGCGAGAAAATTTGATCAACAATGGATATCTCTGTTACAGTAATTTTAAGGTTTCTACGATATTCACGTTTTTCAACATTATTAAGAAAAACTAAACTAACAAAATAATAACTGTTGTTAATATAGCGATATCGATCATCCCAATACCAACAACTAAACCTAATCCTGCAACTGTCCATCTTGCCGGATCAAATCGAGCGACATCTGGAAATGTTCTAAAATATTGATCAAATCATCGGTATCATCAAACAAGAACTAACGACTACCAGAATAAGCGTTCTAAATCGAGCTGTATGTCTATTTATTTTTCGTTCAAAACCTATTATACCCGATAAAACTAATGCTAATAATAACCTCGTACTCATAACTAAAAATTCCGGAATAATTATCTTGCTCATTTCTCTACTTTGCAATAAAATTATCCTGTTGCTATGATATAGTTTATTAACAATTAAAATAAATAGATCTCCATTGGGGTGATCTATTTATTTTATCTTATCATTCTTTTAACCAAGATATTGCCATGGTCCCATGCCCTGCATGTATTCCTGCTACTGGAACAAGTGGCTCGATCTTAATTTTTAAATTCTTATGTAATTTTTTTAACTCTTCTTTCCACTGGTTGGCTATTTCCTTAGCACCAGCATGCATAATCCCCAATTCTTTGATATTACCTGTTTTATAGACTTCTTCAACCTTTTGAAATAAATGTTGTACAGCCTTTTTTTGACTTCTTATTTTACTTTCAACAATGACTTTACCATTGTCAAATTGTAAGATTAAATTTATATTTAATAAATTTGCAAAAACAGCCTGGGTTGTACTAACACGGCCACTACGCTTCATTTGTTCAAAGCTCTTCGGCAATAAATACATTTCTGCTTTTTTCGGATAAGTCTTTAATTTAGCGACAATATCTTTATAAGGTACACCCTCTTGTTCCATTTTAATCCCATTCCTAATCATTTTACCCAGTGCATATGAACCCATTTTAGAGTCAATGACTTCAACAGGGAATTCTTCCATTTTAGCAGCGCTAATTGAGCTTTGATATGTTCCAGTTAATTCACTGGACGCATGAAGAGCAATTCCAAGTTCATACTCGTTTTTCAATTTTTTATACAATTCTATGAATTCACCAAATGGAGGTTGACTGGTCTTAGCTCCCTCACCAAATTGACTTAATAGTGCATAAACTTCATCTTTCGTCACATCTATATCCTCTCGATAAGAGATATTATTAATAATCACGATCATCGGTAAAACAAAAATATTGTGTTGGTCAATAAACTCTTGTGACAATCCACATGTACTATCTGTTATCCAAGCAATTTTCTTCATGTGAAAGACCCCTTTTATTCTCAATTAAATTCTCGATACTAATAACTAACTATAACATAATTCAGGCAAATATTATAGTTATTTAAGCTGTTATATACCACCGATTTAATCCGATAATAATCATGTGTACTTAACAAGATCTCATCTTGAATTCTTCTTCATAGTCTTTGAGCAACACCATTTAACAAAGAACCCCAAAAAAACCTCAAGACCATTTGTTATCTTGAGGTTTTTATATAGTTTAGCGACGTCCTACTCTCGCAGGGAAAACCCAACTACCATCGGCGCTGAAGAGCTTAACTGCTGTGTTCGGTATGGGAACAGGTGTGACCCCTTCGCTATTGTCACTAAATCAACGTATTCATTTGTTCAGGTCATACCCTGAAAACTAGATAAGAAACGCATCGGACAAGTCAAATCATATAATCCAGCTTCACTGACCCAGCAACGATGTTGCTAAACGGTCGGTTCAGCTTTTTGGTATTAATCTAGCTCTGTCATCCAACAACTGGGTGTCTTCGCCTATCGCCCTACGATAAGTCATCAACGATTCACTCTCGTTCATCGTGATTCCTTTATCTCAGTTGATCGGCTCCAGTCACTGCGTCGTTAAACGGATGACTCCGCTTTTTAATTTAGTTAAGTCCTCGATCGATTAGTATTCGTCAGCTTCACATGTCACCATGCTTCTACCTCGAACCTATCTACCTCATCGTCTCTGAGGGATCTTACTCTAATGATGGGAAGTCTCATCTTGAGGGAGGCTTCATGCTTAGATGCTTTCAGCACTTATCCTTTCCATACGTAGCTACCCAGCCATGCTCCTGGCGGAACAACTGGTACACCAGCGGTATGTCCATCCCGGTCCTCTCGTACTAAGGACAGCTCCTCTCAAACTTCCAAACGCCCACGACGGATAGGGACCGAACTGTCTCACGACGTTCTGAACCCAGCTCGCGTACCGCTTTAATGGGCGAACAGCCCAACCCTTGGGACCGGCTACAGCCCCAGGATGCGATGAGCCGACATCGAGGTGCCAAACCTCCCCGTCGATGTGGACTCTTGGGGGAGATAAGCCTGTTATCCCCGGGGTAGCTTTTATCCGTTGAGCGACGGCCCTTCCATACGGCACCGCCGGATCACTAAGCCCGACTTTCGTCCCTGCTCGACTTGTCGGTCTCGCAGTCAAGCTCCCTTCTGCCTTTACACTCGTTGAATGATTTCCAACCATTCTGAGGGAACCTTTGGGCGCCTCCGTTACTTTTTGGGAGGCGACCGCCCCAGTCAAACTGCCTGCCTGACACTGTCTCCGAACCGGATCACGGTCCTGGGTTAGAAGGTCAACACCCTCAGGGTGGTATCCCACCGGCGCCTCCACGTAAGCTAGCGCTCACGTTTCAACGGCTCCCACCTATCCTGTACAAAGGATGCCGACATTCCATATCAGGCTACAGTAAAGCTCCACGGGGTCTTTCCGTCCTGTCGCGGGTAATGCGCATTTTCACGCATAGTATAATTTCACCGGGTCTCTCGTTGAGACAGTGCCCAAGTCGTTGCACCTTTCGTGCGGGTCGGAACTTACCCGACAAGGAATTTCGCTACCTTAGGACCGTTATAGTTACGGCCGCCGTTCACTGGGGCTTCAGTTCAACGCTTCGCTGACGCTAACGCATCCCCTTAACCTTCCAGCACCGGGCAGGTGTCAGCCCCTATACTTCGCCTTTCGGCTTCGCAGAGACCTGTGTTTTTGCTAAACAGTCGCTTGGGCCTTTTCACTGCGGCTTCTCATGCAAGAAGCACCCCTTCTCCCGAAGTTACGGGGTCATTTTGCCGAGTTCCTTAACGAGAGTTCTCCCGCTCACCTTAGAATTCTCATCTCGCCTACCTGTGTCGGTTTGCGGTACAGGCACCTGTGTCCTGGCTAGAGGCTTTTCTTGGCAGTGTGAAATCGGGAACTTCAGTACTTGATTTCCTTCCCCATCACCACTGGTCATTAGGTCAGACGGATTTGCCTATCTGACTGACTCATGGCTTGGGCGCGCTCTTCCAATCGCGCGCTTTCCCTATCCTTCTGCGTCCCCCCCTTGCTCTTAACGGCCACGAGGTGGTACAGGACTATCCACCTGTTGTCCATCGCCTACGCCTGTCGGCCTCGGCTTAGGTCCTGACTAACCCTGAGTGGACGAGCCTTCCTCAGGAAACCTTAGGCTTTCGGTGAAGAAGATTCTCACTTCTTTTTCGCTACTCATACCGGCATTCTCACTTCTAAGCGCTCCACCAGTCCTCTCGGTCTGACTTCTCAGCCCTTACAACGCTCTCCTACCATTGTTCAACGAACAATCCGTAGCTTCGGTGATACGTTTAGCCCCGGTACATTTTCGGCGCAGCGTCACTCGACCAGTGAGCTATTACGCACTCTTTCAATGATGGCTGCTTCTAAGCCAACATCCTGGTTGTCTGGGCAACGCCACATCCTTTTCCACTTAACGTATACTTGGGGACCTTAGCTGACGGTCTGGGTTGTTTCCCTCTCGACTATGAACCTTATCACCCACAGTCTGACTCCCAAGGATATATCTCTGGCATTCGGAGTTTGACTGAATTCGGTAACCCGGTAAGGGCCCCTCGTTCAATCAGTGCTCTACCTCCAGAATACATGCCTTGAGGCTAGCCCTAAAGCTATTTCGGAGAGAACCAGCTATCTCCGTGTTCGATTGGCATTTCACCCCTACCCACACCTCATCCCCGCATTTTTCAACATACGTGGGTTCGGGCCTCCAGTCAGTGTTACCTGACCTTCACCCTGGACATGGGTAGATCACACGGTTTCGGGTCGACGACCCTTTACTCTAAACGCCCTATTCAGACTCGCTTTCGCTGCGGCTTCACCTTTTCCGGTTTAACCTTGCAAAGAATCGTCACTCGCCGGTCCATTCTACAAAAGGTACGCCGTCACCCATTAACGGGCTCCGACTACTTGTAGGCACACGGTTTCAGGTTCTCTTTCACTCCCCTCCCGGGGTGCTTTTCACCTTTCCCTCACGGTACTGGTTCACTATCGGTCACTAGGGAGTATTTAGCCTTGGGAGATGGTCCTCCCGGATTCCGACGGAATTTCTCGTGTTCCGCCGTACTCAGGATCCACATCGGAGAAAATCACTTTTCCACTACAGGGCTCTTACCTTGTCTCGCGGACCTTTCCAAGTCGCTTCGTGTAAATGATTTCTTTCTCACTCCATGTGATGTGTCCTACAACCCCAAGAAGCAAGCTTCTTGGTTTGGGCTCGTTCCGTTTCGCTCGCCGCTACTCAGGAAATCGCTTTTGCTTTCTCTTCCTCTGGGTACTGAGATGTTTCAGTTCCCCAGGTCTGCCGCATTTAACCTATGGATTCAGTTAAATGCTCTACTCCATAACGAGTAGAGGGTTCCCCCATTCGGATATTCCCGGATCTTTGCTTACGTACAGCTCCCCGAGACATTTCGGTGTTCGTCCCGTCCTTCTTCGGCTCCTAGTGCCAAGGCATCCACCGTGCGCCCTTTCTTACTTAACTAAGTTGCGTTTGCACGCTTTACAGTAAAAAAGACTTGTTCTTACTTGATTTGATGTCTTGTCATATTTCTTATCTAGTTTTCAAGGTACAATACTTGCTTGAGAGATTGATCTCTCAAAACTGAACCAAACAACACATGTGTTAAGTATCATCTAAACTCAAGTTAGATGTTCCTATTAATCAGTCTAGCTCTGATTTTCCTTAGAAAGGAGGTGATCCAGCCGCACCTTCCGATACGGCTACCTTGTTACGACTTCACCCCAATCATTGGCCCCACCTTCGGCGGCTGGCTCCCATAGGGTTACCTCACCGACTTCGGGTGTTGCTAACTCTCGTGGTGTGACGGGCGGTGTGTACAAGACCCGGGAACGTATTCACCGTGGCATGCTGATCCACGATTACTAGCGATTCCGGCTTCATGCAGGCGAGTTGCAGCCTGCAATCCGAACTGTGAAGGGTTTTCTGGGATTGGCTTCACCTCGCGGCTTCGCTGCCCTTTGTACCCTCCATTGTAGCACGTGTGTAGCCCAGGTCATAAGGGGCATGATGATTTGACGTCATCCCAACCTTCCTCCGGTTTGTCACCGGCAGTCATCTTAGAGTGCCCAACTGAATGCTGGCAACTAAGGTTAAGGGTTGCGCTCGTTGCGGGACTTAACCCAACATCTCACGACACGAGCTGACGACAACCATGCACCACCTGTCACTTATGTCCCCGAAGGGAAAGCTTTATCTCTAAAGCGGCCATAAGGATGTCAAGACCTGGTAAGGTTCTTCGCGTTGCTTCGAATTAAACCACATGCTCCACCGCTTGTGCGGGTCCCCGTCAATTCTTTTGAGTTTCAGCCTTGCGGCCGTACTCCCCAGGCGGAGTGCTTAATGCGTTAACGCCAGCACTAAGGGGCGGAAACCCCCTAACACCTAGCACTCATCGTTTACGGCGTGGACTACCAGGGTATCTAATCCTGTTCGCTCCCCACGCTTTCGCACCTCAGCGTCAGTTACAGACCAGAGAGTCGCCTTCGCCACTGGTGTTCCTCCACATCTCTACGCATTTCACCGCTACACGTGGAATTCCACTCTCCTCTTCTGTCCTCAAGTTCTCCAGTTTCCAATGACCGCTTACGGTTGAGCCGCAAGATTTCACATCAGACTTAAAAAACCGCCTGCGCGCGCTTTACGCCCAATAATTCCGGACAACGCTTGCCCCCTACGTATTACCGCGGCTGCTGGCACGTAGTTAGCCGGGGCTTTCTCGTTAGGTACCGTCAAGGTACGAGCAGTGACTCTCCTACTTGTTCTTCCCTAACAACAGAACTTTACGATCCGAAAACCTTCTTCGTTCACGCGGCGTTGCTCCGTCAGACTTTCGTCCATTGCGGAAGATTCCCTACTGCTGCCTCCCGTAGGAGTCTGGGCCGTGTCTCAGTCCCAGTGTGGCCGATCACCCTCTCAGGTCGGCTACGCATCGTTGCCTTGGTGAGCTGTTATCTCACCAACTAGCTAATGCGCCGCGGGCCCATCTATCAGTGACAGCTTTAAGCCGCCTTTTATCCTCTCATTAGGTAATCAGAGGTCTTATCCGGTATTAGCTCGCGTTTCCGCGAGTTATCCCCGTCTCATAGGTAGGTTGCCCACGTGTTACTCACCCGTCCGCCGCTCGTTCCACCCTTTATCACTCCGAAGAGATCGAAAGGGTTTCACGCGCTCGACTTGCATGTATTAGGCACGCCGCCAGCGTTCATCCTGAGCCAAGATCAAACTCTCAATAATATTGAATGAGTATCTCTTCTACTCTGCTTTGAAGCACTAGCTTCTTCTTACTTCTTTACTTAACTTAATGGTTGTTTGGATTCAGTTTTCAAAGATCAAAAATGGTGGAGCCTAGCGGGATCGAACCGCTGACCTCCTGCGTGCAAAGCAGGCGCTCTCCCAGCTGAGCTAAGGCCCCACTAATCATAGTAATTATAAATGGTCGGGAAGACAGGATTCGAACCTGCGACCCCTTGGTCCCAAACCAAGTGCTCTACCAAGCTGAGCTACTTCCCGTAATGGCGCGCCCGAGAGGAGTCGAACCCCTAACCTCTTGATCCGTAGTCAAGCACTCTATCCAATTGAGCTACGGGCGCTATATGGTGCCGAGGGCCGGACTTGAACCGGCACGGTGGAAACCCACCGCAGGATTTTAAGTCCTGTGCGTCTGCCAATTCCGCCACCCCGGCAAGGAATAAAACTTTAACCATCTGGCAAACAAAATGATTAAATCCCTAGAGCGGAAGACGGGATTCGAACCCGCGACCCCCACCTTGGCAAGGTGATGTTCTACCACTGAACTACTTCCGCATATATTAAATTAAAAGTGCGGGTGGAGGGACTTGAACCCCCACGTCGCAAGACACTAGATCCTAAGTCTAGCGCGTCTGCCAATTCCGCCACACCCGCATAAATGGTGAGCCATGGAGGATTCGAACCTCCGACCCTCTGATTAAAAGTCAGATGCTCTACCAACTGAGCTAATGGCTCGCATTAATAGTGTTTCTATCGATTAATTAAAAATTTAGTTTAGTAATTCTGTTGCTTGACTAATTTAGTGAATAGATTTAAAAATGGTGCCGGCCAGAGGACTTGAACCCCCAACCTACTGATTACAAGTCAGTTGCTCTACCAATTGAGCTAGGCCGGCAAATGGTGGAGGATGCAGGGCTCGAACCTGCGACCCCCTGCTTGTAAGGCAGGTGCTCTCCCAGCTGAGCTAATCCTCCTATATGCCTAGCGACGTTCTACTCTCGCAGGGAAAACCCAACTACCATCGACGCTGAAGAGCTTAACTGCTGTGTTCGGTATGGGAACAGGTGTGACCTCTTCGCTATTGTCACTAGACATTTATTTTCAAGGACAAAATATATTATATGCATTTTTGCTATTAAAAGCAAGTCTTTTTTTCGGAAAATATATATTAATATCTTTCTTACTAAGTTCTCATACCACTACCACTAATAAGAAGTATACCCTGAAAACTAGATAAGAAACGCATCGGACAAGTCAAATCATATAATCCAGCTTCACTGACCCAGCAACGATGTTGCTAAACGGTCGTTTCAGCTTTTTGGTATTATAATCTAGCTCTGTCATCCAACAACTGGGTGTCTTCGCCTATCGCCCTACGATAAGTCATCAACGATTCACTCTCGTTCATCGTGATTCCTTTATCTCAGTTGATCGGCTCCAGTCACTGCGTCGTTAAACGGATGACTCCGCTTTTTAATTTAGTTAAGTCCTCGATCGATTAGTATTCGTCAGCTTCACATGTCACCATGCTTCTACCTCGAACCTATCTACCTCATCGTCTCTGAGGGATCTTACTCTAATGATGGGAAGTCTCATCTTGAGGGAGGCTTCATGCTTAGATGCTTTCAGCACTTATCCTTTCCATACGTAGCTACCCAGCCATGCTCCTGGCGGAACAACTGGTACACCAGCGGTATGTCCATCCCGGTCCTCTCGTACTAAGGACAGCTCCTCTCAAACTTCCAAACGCCCACGACGGATAGGGACCGAACTGTCTCACGACGTTCTGAACCCAGCTCGCGTACCGCTTTAATGGGCGAACAGCCCAACCCTTGGGACCGGCTACAGCCCCAGGATGCGATGAGCCGACATCGAGGTGCCAAACCTCCCCGTCGATGTGGACTCTTGGGGGAGATAAGCCTGTTATCCCCGGGGTAGCTTTTATCCGTTGAGCGACGGCCCTTCCATACGGCACCGCCGGATCACTAAGCCCGACTTTCGTCCCTGCTCGACTTGTCGGTCTCGCAGTCAAGCTCCCTTCTGCCTTTACACTCGTTGAATGATTTCCAACCATTCTGAGGGAACCTTTGGGCGCCTCCGTTACTTTTTGGGAGGCGACCGCCCCAGTCAAACTGCCTGCCTGACACTGTCTCCGAACCGGATCACGGTCCTGGGTTAGAAGGTCAACACCCTCAGGGTGGTATCCCACCGGCGCCTCCACGTAAGCTAGCGCTCACGTTTCAACGGCTCCCACCTATCCTGTACAAAGGATGCCGACATTCCATATCAGGCTACAGTAAAGCTCCACGGGGTCTTTCCGTCCTGTCGCGGGTAATGCGCATTTTCACGCATAGTATAATTTCACCGGGTCTCTCGTTGAGACAGTGCCCAAGTCGTTGCACCTTTCGTGCGGGTCGGAACTTACCCGACAAGGAATTTCGCTACCTTAGGACCGTTATAGTTACGGCCGCCGTTCACTGGGGCTTCAGTTCAACGCTTCGCTGACGCTAACGCATCCCCTTAACCTTCCAGCACCGGGCAGGTGTCAGCCCCTATACTTCGCCTTTCGGCTTCGCAGAGACCTGTGTTTTTGCTAAACAGTCGCTTGGGCCTTTTCACTGCGGCTTCTCATGCAAGAAGCACCCCTTCTCCCGAAGTTACGGGGTCATTTTGCCGAGTTCCTTAACGAGAGTTCTCCCGCTCACCTTAGAATTCTCATCTCGCCTACCTGTGTCGGTTTGCGGTACAGGCACCTGTGTCCTGGCTAGAGGCTTTTCTTGGCAGTGTGAAATCGGGAACTTCAGTACTTGATTTCCTTCCCCATCACCACTGGTCATTAGGTCAGACGGATTTGCCTATCTGACTGACTCATGGCTTGGGCGCGCTCTTCCAATCGCGCGCTTTCCCTATCCTTCTGCGTCCCCCCCTTGCTCTTAACGGCCACGAGGTGGTACAGGACTATCCACCTGTTGTCCATCGCCTACGCCTGTCGGCCTCGGCTTAGGTCCTGACTAACCCTGAGTGGACGAGCCTTCCTCAGGAAACCTTAGGCTTTCGGTGAAGAAGATTCTCACTTCTTTTTCGCTACTCATACCGGCATTCTCACTTCTAAGCGCTCCACCAGTCCTCTCGGTCTGACTTCTCAGCCCTTACAACGCTCTCCTACCATTGTTCAACGAACAATCCGTAGCTTCGGTGATACGTTTAGCCCCGGTACATTTTCGGCGCAGCGTCACTCGACCAGTGAGCTATTACGCACTCTTTCAATGATGGCTGCTTCTAAGCCAACATCCTGGTTGTCTGGGCAACGCCACATCCTTTTCCACTTAACGTATACTTGGGGACCTTAGCTGACGGTCTGGGTTGTTTCCCTCTCGACTATGAACCTTATCACCCACAGTCTGACTCCCAAGGATATATCTCTGGCATTCGGAGTTTGACTGAATTCGGTAACCCGGTAAGGGCCCCTCGTTCAATCAGTGCTCTACCTCCAGAATACATGCCTTGAGGCTAGCCCTAAAGCTATTTCGGAGAGAACCAGCTATCTCCGTGTTCGATTGGCATTTCACCCCTACCCACACCTCATCCCCGCATTTTTCAACATACGTGGGTTCGGGCCTCCAGTCAGTGTTACCTGACCTTCACCCTGGACATGGGTAGATCACACGGTTTCGGGTCGACGACCCTTTACTCTAAACGCCCTATTCAGACTCGCTTTCGCTGCGGCTTCACCTTTTCCGGTTTAACCTTGCAAAGAATCGTCACTCGCCGGTCCATTCTACAAAAGGTACGCCGTCACCCATTAACGGGCTCCGACTACTTGTAGGCACACGGTTTCAGGTTCTCTTTCACTCCCCTCCCGGGGTGCTTTTCACCTTTCCCTCACGGTACTGGTTCACTATCGGTCACTAGGGAGTATTTAGCCTTGGGAGATGGTCCTCCCGGATTCCGACGGAATTTCTCGTGTTCCGCCGTACTCAGGATCCACATCGGAGAAAATCACTTTTCCACTACAGGGCTCTTACCTTGTCTCGCGGACCTTTCCAAGTCGCTTCGTGTAAATGATTTCTTTCTCACTCCATGTGATGTGTCCTACAACCCCAAGAAGCAAGCTTCTTGGTTTGGGCTCGTTCCGTTTCGCTCGCCGCTACTCAGGAAATCGCTTTTGCTTTCTCTTCCTCTGGGTACTGAGATGTTTCAGTTCCCCAGGTCTGCCGCATTTAACCTATGGATTCAGTTAAATGCTCTACTCCATAACGAGTAGAGGGTTCCCCCATTCGGATATTCCCGGATCTTTGCTTACGTACAGCTCCCCGAGACATTTCGGTGTTCGTCCCGTCCTTCTTCGGCTCCTAGTGCCAAGGCATCCACCGTGCGCCCTTTCTTACTTAACTAAGTTGCGTTTGCACGCTTTACAGTAAAAAAGACTTGTTCTTACTTGATTTGATGTCTTGTCATATTTCTTATCTAGTTTTCAAGGTACAATACTTGCTTGAGAGATTGATCTCTCAAAACTGAACCAAACAACACATGTGTTAAGTATCATCTAAACTCAAGTTAGATGTTCCTATTAATCAGTCTAGCTCTGATTTTCCTTAGAAAGGAGGTGATCCAGCCGCACCTTCCGATACGGCTACCTTGTTACGACTTCACCCCAATCATTGGCCCCACCTTCGGCGGCTGGCTCCCATAGGGTTACCTCACCGACTTCGGGTGTTGCTAACTCTCGTGGTGTGACGGGCGGTGTGTACAAGACCCGGGAACGTATTCACCGTGGCATGCTGATCCACGATTACTAGCGATTCCGGCTTCATGCAGGCGAGTTGCAGCCTGCAATCCGAACTGTGAAGGGTTTTCTGGGATTGGCTTCACCTCGCGGCTTCGCTGCCCTTTGTACCCTCCATTGTAGCACGTGTGTAGCCCAGGTCATAAGGGGCATGATGATTTGACGTCATCCCAACCTTCCTCCGGTTTGTCACCGGCAGTCATCTTAGAGTGCCCAACTGAATGCTGGCAACTAAGGTTAAGGGTTGCGCTCGTTGCGGGACTTAACCCAACATCTCACGACACGAGCTGACGACAACCATGCACCACCTGTCACTTATGTCCCCGAAGGGAAAGCTTTATCTCTAAAGCGGCCATAAGGATGTCAAGACCTGGTAAGGTTCTTCGCGTTGCTTCGAATTAAACCACATGCTCCACCGCTTGTGCGGGTCCCCGTCAATTCTTTTGAGTTTCAGCCTTGCGGCCGTACTCCCCAGGCGGAGTGCTTAATGCGTTAACGCCAGCACTAAGGGGCGGAAACCCCCTAACACCTAGCACTCATCGTTTACGGCGTGGACTACCAGGGTATCTAATCCTGTTCGCTCCCCACGCTTTCGCACCTCAGCGTCAGTTACAGACCAGAGAGTCGCCTTCGCCACTGGTGTTCCTCCACATCTCTACGCATTTCACCGCTACACGTGGAATTCCACTCTCCTCTTCTGTCCTCAAGTTCTCCAGTTTCCAATGACCGCTTACGGTTGAGCCGCAAGATTTCACATCAGACTTAAAAAACCGCCTGCGCGCGCTTTACGCCCAATAATTCCGGACAACGCTTGCCCCCTACGTATTACCGCGGCTGCTGGCACGTAGTTAGCCGGGGCTTTCTCGTTAGGTACCGTCAAGGTACGAGCAGTGACTCTCCTACTTGTTCTTCCCTAACAACAGAACTTTACGATCCGAAAACCTTCTTCGTTCACGCGGCGTTGCTCCGTCAGACTTTCGTCCATTGCGGAAGATTCCCTACTGCTGCCTCCCGTAGGAGTCTGGGCCGTGTCTCAGTCCCAGTGTGGCCGATCACCCTCTCAGGTCGGCTACGCATCGTTGCCTTGGTGAGCTGTTATCTCACCAACTAGCTAATGCGCCGCGGGCCCATCTATCAGTGACAGCTTTAAGCCGCCTTTTATCCTCTCATTAGGTAATCAGAGGTCTTATCCGGTATTAGCTCGCGTTTCCGCGAGTTATCCCCGTCTCATAGGTAGGTTGCCCACGTGTT
Source organism: Amphibacillus sp. Q70 (assembly GCF_052055485.1). Taxonomy (GTDB): domain Bacteria; phylum Bacillota; class Bacilli; order Bacillales; family Amphibacillaceae; genus Amphibacillus. The sequence goes on from NZ_CP197171.1 coordinate 969,517, forward strand.
ACTCACCCGTCCGCCGCTCGTTCCACCCTTTATCACTCCGAAGAGATCGAAAGGGTTTCACGCGCTCGACTTGCATGTATTAGGCACGCCGCCAGCGTTCATCCTGAGCCAAGATCAAACTCTCAATAATATTGAATGAGTATCTCTTCTACTCTGCTTTGAAGCACTAGCTTCTTCTTACTTCTTTGCTTAACTTAATGGTTGTTTGGATTCAGTTTTCAAAGATCAATTAAGTGTCGTCTTTTTTGGCGACAGCTTTTATATTATATACAAGTAGTTGATGTAATGTCAATATTTTTTTCAAATTCCTCAAAAAAATTTCTCTTGTTAAATTGCTGTTCAATTTTGGCGACTTGAATAATATATCATGTTATTAACTACACGTCAACTTTTTTTACAACACATTTTTCATGAAATAAATACATTTAAACACTCAGTGGTAAAACCACTGAGTGTTTATGATTTGTTTACTTATTATTCTTTATTTTTCATTTGCGGAAATAATAGGACATCTCTTATTGAAGGGGCATTAGTTAATAACATGACTAATCGATCAATCCCAATTCCTAACCCGCCTGTTGGCGGCATACCATATTCCAGCGCTTCTAAGAAATCCTCATCCATTTCATGCGCTTCATCATTCCCTTGTTCTTTTTCTTTAACCTGAGCTTCAAAACGTTCTCTTTGATCAATAGGATCATTTAATTCTGAGAAGGCATTCGCATGTTCACGACGAACAATGAATAACTCGAATCGATCTGTAAAGCGCTCGTCTTCTTTATTCTTTTTAGCCAATGGGGAAATTTCCACAGGATGACCATAAACAAATGTTGGTTGAATAAGTTGCTCTTCTACACGCTGTTCAAAAAACTCATTAACAATATGGCCAAAAGTCATCGTTTCTTTAATTTCAATATTGTGCTCTTTAGCTAATGCTTTGGCCGCATCATCAGTCATTTGCTTCCAAAAATCAACACCTGTATATTCTTTTATAACATCAACCATATGCACTCGTTTCCAGTTTGGCTTCAAATCAATTGTATCTTCTCCATAGGTAATAGTTGTCGAGCCAGTCACCTCATCAGCAATATGAGCAATCATATTCTCAACTAAATTCATAATGTCATGGTAATCCGCGTAAGCTTGGTAAAGCTCTATCATTGTAAATTCAGGGTTATGCCTTGTTGATATCCCTTCATTTCTAAAGACTCGTCCAATTTCATAGACGCGTTCCATTCCACCAACAATCAGACGCTTCAAATGGAGCTCAATAGCGATTCTCATATATAACTCCATATCAAGTGTATTATGATGTGTAATAAAAGGACGAGCTGAGGCACCACCCGGGATACTGTGTAGCATTGGTGTTTCAACTTCTAAAAATCCAGCTTCATCCAAGTAACGGCGCATGGATTGGATAATTTTACTGCGCATAATAAAGGTTTCTTTACTATCATGATTTGTAATCAAATCCAAGTATCGTTGACGGTAACGCTGCTCAACATCTTTCAACCCATGGAATTTCTCTGGTAACGGACGTAATGATTTCGTTAAAATAGTAAATGAAGTGACTTTTATAGATAATTCGCCAACATTCGTCTTAAACATTAATCCCGACACCCCAACAATATCACCTAAGTCAGCGGTCTTAAATAATTCATAGGCAACTTCTCCAACAGTATCTTTACGAACATAAAGTTGAATTTGCCCACTAAAATCCTGGATATGCGAAAATCCCACTTTTCCTTTACCACGCTTTGTCATAATACGGCCAGCAACGGTTACATCTACTGCCTTTTCCTCTAGCTCTTCTTTGGAAAATTGATCATAATTTGCTACCAGATCGCTGGCAACATGCGTCCGAGAAAACTTATCACCAAAAGGGGCTAAACCTTTATCACGCATAGCATTCATTTTTTCATGGCGAATCCGCATATGCTCATTTAATTCTTCTGACATCTGTCATCCACTCCGATTCTTCATTATCTTTTAGAAAACTCGCATTCATTTGTCTTTTACTGAATACTTTGATTTCCCTTTACTTTGAATATAAAAATTCTATAATTTCCTAAAGTACAAATAAAATAAGTTATTTCATTAGTGTATCATAGCATCTTCCTGATTTCTAACACATCATTAGAAACATTTAAAGCTAGCTAACACTTAATTCCTAAACTAAGAATAACTAGATAATTACAGTTTGTTGAATAGCTAGACTCAACAATTATTCAAGTTAATCACATGTTTCAATCTCAATTAATGACTTGACGTACTTTACCATTTCCTTTAAGAGCTTTTTTCATACCTGCCAAAGTAGTATGCCCCCGCATTTTCATAGCGAAAAAACCCGGTTACTAACTTCTGTCATTGAAGTCAGAACAACATAATTAGGAATGGTTATATTATTGATTCGAAATACTTTGTTTATCTCCTCTTGAGTTCAACTTATCTATAGGTGGCTCTAACTCTACTAGCGATACACCTAATACCTCAACTGTCCGCTCTAAAAATTCATCAGAAGGCTTACGCATTCCTCGTTCAACCTCTCCAACAATCGATAAGGAAATACCGATCGCATCCGAAAATTCAATTTGTGTCAAGCCTTTTAGTTTTCGAAAAGCTTTTATTCTTCTGCCCCATCTCTCTTGATCCATTTTATAACGCCCCTTTTTTCTTGATTTGGTATCAGCGACAATTGTTCGCGCACCGTCTTATTAATCGTTGGTATAGTTAAATTTGGGTCAAGTTCTACTAATGGCACCAAAACAAACGCTCTTTCATGCATACGTGGATGTGGTATAATCAATTGATCCTTCATCGTATTCTCTTGATTATAAAGTAAAATATCAAGGTCAATTGTACGTGGCCCCCATCTTACTTCTCGTTTTCTACCCAACTCATTTTCAATCATTTGACAGATATTCAATAATTCCAGTGCAGTATAAGTCGTATCAAGCTCAATCACTTGATTTAAAAACCTTTCTTGGTCTTCATATCCTACCGGGTCTGTTTCGTAGATTGAAGATTGCTTCTTAATTGTAATCAAATCGTGACAAGCTAATGCATCAATAGCTTGTTTTAAATAACCTTCACGTGACGATATATTTGACCCTAATGCGATATATGCTCTACTCATAACTTTTGCCGCTCTCTATATATCTCAACTGCTACTGATTGGTAATTTCCTGCAATAGGCGGGTCTGGTTTAATAACTTTTACTTTACACGCATCTAAAAGCGGGTAATTGGCCAACAGTTCAGTAGCAATTTTCTCTGCAACTGCTTCAATTAAGGCATAACACTCACCTTCAACTATCGCTTTAGTCAACTCAAAAACGTTGCCATAATGAATTGAATAATCAAGCTTATCTGTTTCTCCAGCTTTTTTTAAATTCAATAACAGTTCTAAATCAACTAAGAAACGTTGCCCTAAGACATTCTCTTCTTTGATTGCACCATGATAACCATAAAAAGATAATCCATTTAAATATATTTTATCCATTTCAATTCACACCCTTTCCAATCAGTACATCAGTCATCTTTGCAATACGAGCATTCATAGCGACATCGTGAACACGAACAAAATCAACACCTTTAGTAATTCCAAAAGCTGTCGTCGCGCCCGTCCCTTCATCTCGCTCTTCAATCGGTAAATTGAGCACGTGACCAAGCACTCTTTTTCGAGAAACTCCCAACAAAATCGGATAACCCATTTTTTTAAATATAGCTAATTGGCGCATTGCCTCTAAGTTTTCCTCCATATTCTTTGCAAAACCAATACCTGGATCTAAAATGATTTGTTCATCTTTGACACCATTTTGCTTAGCAATCTCAATACTCTCAAGCAAATCGGCTTGCATATCTTTAATAAGATGATTGTATGTAGCCACTTTTCGGTTGTGCATTAAAATAATTGGTACTTGATAATCTGCAGCAACGCCAGCAATTTCAGGATCAAATTTCGCACCCCAAATATCATTTATTATATCGGCACCCGCTTCAATAGCAAATCGAGCCGTTTTAGCTTTAAATGTATCAATCGATATGGGAACAGAAACAGACGCTCTTACTTTTTCAATGATTGGCACTACCCGCTCAATCTCTTCTTCTGCTGTTATAGGGGTATGTCCAGGACGGGTTGATTCACCACCTATATCAATAATATCAGCACCATTTGCGACCATTTGCTTAGCTTGTGCAACGGCCTTATCAAGATCATTATATTGACCGCCATCCGAGAAAGAGTCCGGAGTTACATTTAAAATACCCATAATTATCGTTTTTTTTGTGAGGTCTATTTTCCCTTGCTTTGTCAAAATAACCTGGTTCAAGTGGATCACCCCTTATGTTTTTCTTTTATTCTAACACCATTTATCATTATTTGGCAGTCTATTTTGTCAAATTCAATCATTATTTAGCGATAAAACTTTATCTTTTTAAGAAATTAGTTCAGTTTTAGCTAATCACTTAATTTTCAAAAAAAAAAAGCAACTCTCACAAATTTAGAGAGCTGCCTTTGATCATTATTCTTCATCAAATTGATATAGGGGTGTTGATAAATAGCGTTCTCCATTACTTGGGATAACAGCTAATACTTTTTTTCCCTTTCCTAAAGTTTTAGCAACTTGTTGAGCGGCATATAAAGCAGCTCCGGAAGAAACGCCACCTAGTAAACCTTCGAGTCGAGCAGCTTTTCTAGCTGTATCATAAGCCTGATCATTCGTAACCGTAATAATATCATCATAAATCTTTGTATCAAGAACTTTTGGAATAAAGCCAGCACCAATACCTTGAATCTTATGTGGTCCAGGCTCCTTCCCTGATAACACGGCTGAATCCGTTGGTTCAACAGCATATAACTTTATCTCTTTATACTTCTCTTTCAGAACTTTACCAGCTCCTGTTATCGTACCACCTGTACCAATACCTGCAATGAAAGCATCTAATTGATCACCCATTTGTTCAACAATTTCTTGACCTGTTGTTTGTTCATGAACAATTGGATTCGCTTCATTTTGAAATTGTTGTGGCATAAAATAACCATTTGCTTCTTTTAATTCTCCAGCCTTTTTAATTGCTGCATTCATCCCGCCTGATCCCGGGGTTAAGACGAGCTCTGCACCATAGGCTCGGAGTAAATTTCTGCGTTCAAGACTCATTGTGTCTGGCATAACTAAGATGGAACGATAGCCTTTTATAGCAGCAACCATTGCGATCCCAATCCCCGTATTTCCACTTGTCGGCTCAATAATGGTATCGCCTTCTTTTAATTGACCATTTGCCTCAGCTGCTTCAATCATAGCTAAAGCAATTCGATCCTTTACTGAGCTCCCTGGGTTCATGTACTCTAACTTTGCATAAATCTCAGCATCATCTGCTCCTGATAAACGGTTTAACTTTACAATCGGTGTGTTTCCAATTAAATCAGCTATTGACTTTGCTACTTTCATTTAAACACCCTCCTAATTCCGAGTAAACTTATTAGTTTAATTATATGCTGATCATTTTTATTTGTCAATAAATCCAATCAATATCAAGCTCATCCCAAAAAGTTCTAACTGATGGTGTTTCACCCAACTCTTCGATGGCGATTTTGACCCGGATATAATCCTTTAATTGATCATAATCTAGCTCAATCTCAGGGAGTTCTCTATGTAAATAGAGAATGACATAACCTTGATCTCCAAGAAATGGCTCACTGTAGCTATGTTGCTCCATATCATTCGTTTGATCAAAATAATCAACCGGCAAAAAATTACTATCTCGTGTATAAAAACCTAAGTAACCTCCCGCTGCTCGAGAATCTTCATCTATTGTATATTCATAAGCTAAAGCTTGAAAATCAGCACCATCTTCCAATTCTTGATAAACACGATCTGCTGTCGCTTGATCATCTACTACAATATGTGAAAGCTCAACTCGGTGTGAAAAATGGTACTGTGACTGATATGTATCATAATAAGTTTGAATTTCACCTTCTGACACATCTACATCCCTGGTAAATAGCATATCTGTTAATAAATTATGTTCAATGGTTTCACGCCAACCCTGTTCAATCGTTTCTACTCGATCCTCTGGTAATTGCCCAGCTAAAGTGGCTAAAAATGCAACTTCCAAATCAATGACCTCTGGATTAACGGCTAAGTCATTTTGATCAGCCAATTCTGAGACCACTTGATGATTGATCATTTCTTTTAACCCTTCTTCACCGTAATTAGTCTCCAAATAGTACATCCAATCATTGTAATAAATTTCTTCCCCATTGATTGTTGCAACAGGCTTTTTTATATCAATTTCACCTGATTCCGGATACTGTTTATCCCTTCCACCATTCCTCATTAAAATAAAAGTTAACACGTTCGTAGTGATTAACACTAGAATAATAATAAGTATAATTTTGCGCATAACTATTGTAACCCCTCAAATTATTTAAGATTGTTTAAGCTCGATTAGCTCTTCCTTTGTGACAAAATACTGTTCATTACAAAAATGACACGTAGCTTCAGCACCACCATCAATCTCAATCATTTGATCAATTTCTTCAGGATCTAATCCACTAATAATATTCTTTATTCTTTCTAATGAACAGCTACAACGAAAAATAATTGGCAGCTTTTCCAGTTGATGAACTTGTTCTTTTCCAAATATTTCAGCAAGAATATCCTCTGGCTTTTTTCCAGCTTGAATGAGTGAAGAAATCGCAGGAATTGATTCAATTCTCTGTTCAAGATAATCAATTGTCTCCTCTGATGCGCCTGGCATCACTTGGACAATGAATCCGCCAGCAGCTAAAACGGATTGATCTGGATTAACCAGAACACCAGCTCCAACAGCTGAAGGAACTTGCTCAGAACGAACAAAATAATAAGTAAAGTCTTCACTAACTTCTCCCGAAATAATCGGAACTTGTCCAGTAAAATGTTCCTTTAGACCAAGATCTTTAACAACACTTAAGTGACCACTCTTCCCTACTGCACGAGCAACATCTAATTTCCCCTGTTGATTCAAATCAAAATCAACATGTGGTTTCGTAATATAAGCTCTCGCCTCTCCTTTTGCATTGGCATCTGCTATAATTGGACCTACTGGCCCATCACCTTCCAACTTTACAGTTAACTTATCTTCACCTTTTAGCATCGCCCCCATCATAGCTGAGATGGTTAACGTTCTACCTAGCGCAGCAGTTGCAGTTGCCCATGTATCTTGACGTCGCCTTGCCTCTTCCACTAATTCAGTTGATTGAATCGCATACGCCCGAATGGCTCCTTCGCATGCCGTTGCTTTAATTAAATAATCACTCAATATAAAAACTCCCTCTTCACTTAACAATTTTATGTATTTCCGCTAAACCCTTTAAGGTCAGAAATGAATCAATGACATCAACCTCATAAGACTGCTCACCAATTAGCTCAGCCAATCCACCCGTCGCAATCACTTTAGGATTTTGTTTACTTTCTCTCTTCATGTGGCGAACGACTGCATCAACCTGCCCGACATAACCAAAAAACACGCCTGATTGAATCGCATCTATTGTTGAAGAACCAATAATTTTCTCCGTTTTCTCTATCTCAACTCGAGGTAGCTTGGCTGCTCGATCATATAGAGCATCTACTGAAATCTTTATACCTGGAATAATTGCCCCACCAACATAAGCAGATGTTTCATCAATATAGCAATAGGTTGTTGCTGTTCCAAAATCAATAATAATAAGCGGACGGCCATATTCTTTAATCGCACCAACAGCATTGACGATTCGGTCAGCTCCAAGTTCTTTCGGATTTGGATACTTCATATTCAAATACTTATCAATTGGATAGTCACCAACAATCACAGGACTAAGCTTAAAATATTTTTTCGCCATCATCTCTAAAGCATACATGATCGGTGGTACAACAGAAGAAATGATAATATCACTGACAACCTCAAGTTTCAAAGCATGATGTTCAAAAAGCGAGCTTACTAACATCGCATATTCATCTTCTGTTTTCTCACGGTCAGTTTTAATCCGCCATTTAAACATTAACTCATCATTTTCAAATAAACCTAGTACTGTATTTGTATTACCAACATCTAAGACAAGTAACATATAATCACCACACTATTTTAAATTAAAGTCATTTTATACACCTTTCTATTTTACTGTTTTTTTAGTTATTCGCCAAATAAAGCGAACATCGACAAGAAAGGCTTCATTTCCCGATCTAATGAAATAGTTAAAAAGTTGATCCATAGGTCTAACAAAAAAGTAGCTTCCTCAACCTAAAACAGCTTCTAAATAAAGGAAAGCTTTACTAGTATTAATCCATTCACCGTTTTTGATTCACCGCAAACTTTTAAAATGAAAGCTTTAAAAGTAAACAAGGATAGAGCCAATAGTTAATTGAAATCATGACGACTTTGACTATAATACTTTTAACAATAAAACGTAACATTATTCAATGTAAACAAAAGATACTGCTCATAACTCACAAATAAGTTCTGCACAAAGGATGACTTTCGCTAGTATCCCTCTCTATTTCTAAATAAAAAACCAGGTTAAAGCCTTTTATGTAAGGTCTCAGCCTGGTTTAATTTTATTTAATCTTCTCTTTCGTTTTCTTCCATTGTAGATGACTCATCGATATTTTGCTCAGATTCTTTTGAATCTGATGTGATAGCTTCTTCAGGTTCATCCTTTGATTGAATATTTACTTTGATCTCTTCTGTATCTTCCTTTTGACTTGAGTCTACTTCAGACTCGCCATTTTGTTCAGATACAACAGATTCCGGTAATTCTCCGGTTTCAAATAATGATTTAATTTGGGATGCATCTAGAGTTTCTACTTTTAATAAGGTTTGAGCAATTAATTCTAACTTATCCTTATGTTCAGTCAGAATTTCCTTTGCATGTTCATAACATATATTAATCAAGCTCTGCATCTCTTGATCAATTTCATAAGCAATCGCATCACTATAACTTGCTTCACTTTGCATATCTCGACCTAAAAAGACTTGGTCATTATTACCGTTAAATTGTAACGGTCCAATTTTATCACTCATGCCGTATTCTGTAACCATCTTACGGACCATACTTGTCGCACGTTGAAAATCGTTATGTGCCCCTGTGCTTACTTCATTAAAAATAATTTCCTCAGCAACACGACCACCTAATAGACCTGTAATTTTAGAAAGCAGTTCTGGTTTCGTCATAAAGTAGCGGTCTTCCTTTGGCAACATAACTGCATATCCACCCGCTTGACCCCGCGGGACAATCGTAACCTTATGAACCAAGTCTGCTTCATCAAGTACCATACCGATAATCGTATGGCCACTCTCATGGTAAGCAACAATATTTCGTTCTTTTTCAGAAATCACTCGGCTCTTCTTAGCAGGACCAGCAATCACGCGATCTGTTGCCTCATCAATATCTTCCGGTTCAATTTGTCTTTTATCACTCCGAGCAGCAACAAGTGCCGCTTCGTTTAATAAATTTTCTAAATCGGCACCAGAAAAACCTGGTGTACGCATAGCGATGGTTTCTAAATTAATGTCTTCAGCTAAAGGTTTATTACGAGCGTGAACTTGTAGAATAGCCTCTCGTCCTTTTAAATCTGGACGATCTACCATTATTTGTCGATCAAAACGGCCTGGACGAAGTAAAGCAGGGTCTAAAATATCGGCGCGGTTTGTCGCAGCAATAATAATAACTCCCTCATTATCACCAAAACCATCCATCTCTACGAGTAATTGGTTCAGCGTTTGCTCACGTTCATCGTGGCCACCACCAACACCGGCACCACGTTGACGACCGACTGCGTCTATCTCATCAATGAAAATAATACAAGGTGCATTCTTTTTAGCATTTTCAAATAAATCACGAACTCGTGATGCACCAACACCAACAAACATTTCAACAAAGTCAGAACCACTGATTGAGAAGAACGGCACACCCGCTTCTCCTGCAACAGCTCGAGCAAGTAAAGTTTTACCTGTTCCTGGAGGACCGACTAAAAGCATCCCTTTTGGAATTTTTGCGCCAATCGCGGCAAACTTCCGAGGGTCTTTTAAGAAATCAACCACTTCAATGAGCTCTTGCTTTTCCTCATCAGCACCTGCGACATCATTAAAGCTAACCTTTTTCTTCTCTTCATTGTACATCTTAGCTTTACTTTTGCCGAAATTCATCACTTTGTTTCCGCCACCTTGTGATTGATTCATTAAGAACATGAAAATAATCACAATGATAATAAATGGGGCTAATGTCATCAAGAAGCTCAGCCATGGACTTGGTTGTTCTTCTTCTTGAACATCAATAATATCTTGATTTGCAGCTTGGTAAGTAATGCTAGATACAATATCTGGATTATCCGGAATATTTGTAATAAACTCTGTGTTGTCTTCATCATTTAAGTGACCTGTTATTCGCATGACACCATTAGATGGTCTCATTTCCATACTTTCAACTTCTTCATTACTTAATACTTCGATAAATTCATTTAATTTAAATTCTTCTGTTCTATTACCTTGTCCTGTTATAAGTTGCATAGCTGAAAGAATAACAAGAAATATCACAAAATAAAAAATCAAATTACGTGTTATACGATTCATCACTTTCCTCCTCCCAAACGAGAAAACTATAGTACATAGTATCACAGAAAAAACAAGCTTGACAAATATATTGTCCTTGTCATTTCCATCATGGAATGTCTTAGTTTTATTTAAAATAATTTACAGTTTTATCACTATGATTAAGGTGTCATTTATTCTCCACCATAAATATGTGGTTTTAACACACCTATGTATGGGAGGTTTCGATACTTCTCTTGATAATCTAAACCATATCCAACAACAAACTCATTAGGTACTTTAAAACCAACGATATCTGCTTTAATATCGACTGTCCTTCCTGCCGGCTTATCAAGCAACGTCACAATTTTTATTGATCGTGCTTTTCGGTATTTAAAAAGGTCGACTAAATAATTCAGCGTAAGACCAGAATCAATAATATCTTCAATAATAAGCAAATCTCTTCCTTCTACTTTTGTATTCAAATCTTTTTCAATTTTAACTTCACCTGAAGAGCGTGTTTCACCACCATAGCTTGATACGTCCATGAAATCCATCTCTAGATAGGTATCCATATGACGAAGAATATCTGACATAAAAGGCAAAGCTCCTTTAAGTACACCAATAGCTAACGGGAATTTATCCTTATATTCTTCGGCAAGCTTTAACCCCAATTCTTGACACTTTTCTTGAATTTCTTCTTGTGAAACTAAAATTTTCTCAATGTCACTGTGCATTCGAACCCTCCTAAAACTTATGTCTTGATTGATATGTTAATTTTATATAATGATCTTCTTTCGCTTGTTTTGTTAAATTACTTTTAACTAAGCCAACAACCCAAAGCACTTCGCCTTCCTCCCGAACTAGAAGCGGCCATTGATCACGCTTTTCTAAAGGGATCTTTTTATCAATAAAGACAGCTTTTACTTTCTTCCTTCCATTGATGTGTGCTAGATAGATACGATCTCCTGGTTGACGCGTGCGGATAGCTAAAGATGGGTATTGATCAATATTAACAGGTAAATAGAAAGTCCTATTATCTGTTGGTAAGCTTTCAATACGGTCAACAATTTCTGCTTCTAACACATCATGGTTGGGCAAAATGGTCCGACCAGGTATCGCTAATGGAAAGTGATACTCTCTTTGTTTCTCCTGTTCGAAGCGAAAGATCAGTGACTGGTAAGATTTGATCATTTTTAACTGTAGTGGTAAATCCATTGATGCACTCGCACGTCTACTATTAACGAGGTTGAAAAACTGTTGTTCATGCCTGTAATTCAAGCCATCTGGCAAATGATCATATAGATAATCTAATATTAGATGAAACAATCTTCTTTGTAAAGCAAGAGGGTGTTTTTTCAATTTATTAATTTGGCAAGTCACCATTTTTGGGTTTTCTGAGATATTTAATACTTCTTGGCTCACCCTTTTTGTTTGATCGAATAAATATTGAATATCATCTGCTATATTTTCAGACATATGCATTATTGTTTCAGGAAGATTAGGGTTTTTCTTCTTTAATTGTGGTAAAACATTTATTCTAAAATAATTTCTCGTATAGACATCCTTTTCATTGGATAGATCACGTCTCGGTACAATACCTTTTTCACGGCAAAATTCTTCGATCATGGACTTGGTAATCGATAAAAAAGGACGAATAATCTTGCCTGTTGAAAATGGACGAGTATTTTTTATCCCCTGTAATGCATCGAGCTGAGTTCCTCTTGTTAATCTCATATAAACCGTCTCAACTTGATCGTCAGCGTGATGTGCCAATGCTAAGTCATCTGCTTGATGTTTCTTCATCAGTTGATCGAAGGCTTGGTATCGGAGAATTCGGGCCGCTTCCTGTGTACCCAATCTATGTTCTTCCTTATATTTAATGACATTAATATGTTGTGCTTCAAATTTAATTTTATTTTTTTGACAAAAGTGTTGAACATACTCAATGTCTTGTTCTGACTCTTCACCACGCAAGCCATGCTCAATAATGACAGCAACTAAATCTAACTGATAAGCAGCTCGTTTTTCTAACAAATATTGTAACAAAGCCATCGAATCAGGACCTCCAGAGACACCTACCATCACTTTAGAACCAGATTCGATTAAATTGTGTTTTTTTATATACTGATCAACTTCTGCTATTAACATTCGCCTAAACCTTCTTTAAACATTTAGTCACTTATTCTGATAACTATCGTATCAGAAAAACCCATCATTATAAAGTTGCAAGGACAAATAAAATTAAACTGATAGAAGTAAAAATAATGACTTCGATCCAACTTACTTCTTGATGCTCTGATAAGTTAGTAATAGTGGCTTTATTCTTGTTCAAGCGACTTAGGCTAACCTTCTGAAAATCTTTCTTCATATCATCACATTTTTGATAGCGACCTAACAAGGCACGTTGTAAAATGAAGTGGTATGGTGTTAGCGTTTTGGATTGCTTTAATTTCATTAACAATATTTGCTTGGGTTGTTTTGTTTTTTTAAATTGGTTGGGGTAGGCATAGTGTAAAGCGATCATTGCTAATGAAAAGAGATCATATCTCGGCTCAGCCTTCCGATCGCCACATTGCCAATACCCTCGATCATAAAACTCGGTATACTCTTTTACCGCTCGCCCAAACAAGGTTACCCCACCAACATCAATAAAACGTAGTCGCGTTGGATTTTTGGCAACAATCACATTTTCTAATTTTAAATCACCTAAAACAAAACCGGCTTGATGGAGTTGCTCTAGTTCAGTTAATAATTGAGTAAATAAAACACCCAGCCAACCGCTTCCCCGTTTCCTAAGAAAATGATCTAACCTTTCCCCTTGAACATACTCCATCGTATAAAATGGATAACTTTGTCCACTCGCATTTATCCAATCATCTATTTCGAACAAAGAAGGCCCAGGGCTTCCCCCTTGGACCTTGGCTAATTTACGCAGCACATTAATTTCAGATGAAATAGAAGCTATCTGGTCACTTATTTTCAATGCAACCAAACGTCCATCCGTTCGTTTAACTAAATAAACAGCACCTATTGCTCCCTTTCCTAACATACGTTGAACAACATAACGTTGTTTATTCCATTTCCCAACTAATTGACTGCCGATCGATAAATTAAAAACTGAAGTCGGCTTCTTCTGACTCAGCATTTTTTCTCAAACTCCTTAATAAACCAGATTGACTAAATGAATATAAAGCTTCTTTAAGTGCCGGTCCAGTTGGGGTCACGCCTCCACTTGTCAGTTTTGGAAAAACAGCTTCTAATTTATCTAGCTTTGCTGACCAATCTAACACTTTATTAATAGCCTTCTTTTTTCCTGGAAAAGAGTAAATTGAAAACTTATTATCACCTATTCTTGAATTCATACTTATTGAAAGATCAATCAGCGCTTCTTTAACAGTGGCTAACTTTTTTTGCATACTGGCACTCGTATCAACTAAAACTAGCAACTGCATATCACATGTTTCGGTTAACTCCTCAACGACTTCCATCACCTCACCTCGTTGATCAGGTGGTAATTCTTCAATGGTTTGTTCTTCACCAAGAATTTGCTTTAACTCTTGATTAACTACACCCTGTAGCGTCTGAGTCATGGCCTGTTTCGTTACAGCCTGAACAGTTTGTGTCAAAACTTGCGGATAAACAATTTGACAAACACCACCACCAGCCGAGGCTATATCTTCTACTTCTACTAAACTTTCAGATTCTTTATCACTCTGATCAAGTACACCAATCACATTAACAGTAATCCCTTGCTCTTGAATATAATTTGCAACTAATGTGGGATCCTCACCTTGATTTGAACACCCATCTGTAATTAATAAAATTTGCTTTAATTTCCCTGTTTTCACTTCTCCCTACCTCCTATTGATATTAACTATCTTCATTCTCGACAGAATAAAGTTTTTATATACAGGAAAAGTAGATAAAGTGAATCTTCTTGCAGTGTGATTCCTACTGATTGAGACTAAGATTATGAATAAAGCATGCACTTATTCTTATGATGCGATCACACCATAACTTTCCTTAGCCTGATTACTTGCCTCACCAAAACTCAGCTCCCCAGCGAATCACTAGCATCAGCTGTCACCTATGGATGTCCTCTTTTTCTCAAAATAGAGACTATACAACCCATTTTTCTAATTCACATGTGATTGATAACTTGGAACTGTCGCCCATTGTGATTGATAACGTTTTATTTTCCCGACTAAAATGGTCATATCATCTTCAATTAATCCAGATGATTGACGAATAACCTCTTCAAGCAATAAATCAGCAATATCCTGTGGATCATCAGTATTCATCTGCTTAATAATTCGTTTTAACCAAATCGACTGATTTTCGACCATCTTTGGAGCCTCAAAAATCCCATCGCTCGTCATAATCAATAGATCTCCATCTTGAAGTTGTTCATCAACTACCTCCACATCAAATTCCTTAACAATACCGATCGGTAGATTACTTGATTCTACTTGAATTACTTGTTTTCCTCGTTTAATAAAACTCGGTGTAGAACCAATCTTTAAAAACTGGACATAAGCTGTTTGTAAATCAACCATTGCTAAATCAAGTGTCGAAAATACCTCATCTGTCATCCGCAGTGAAAGAACTGAATTAATTGACTTAATCGCTACTTGCTCGTCAATACCCGATTGAAGGATTTGTTGAAGTAATCTTAACGTTTGCATGCTTTCTTCGCTTGCCCGTCTGCCATTACCCATACCATCACTAATAGCTAAAGCAAATTTGCCAGCAGCTAACTCCATCGTCGAATAACTATCTCCAGAAATAAAGCCCCCATTTTGAGCTGCATGTGAAATACCAACATCTAATTGATATTTCTTAGCCGAATGAAAGATTAAAAAACAATAACCATTTGGCATCGGCGAAACCTCTTCTTCCTTAACAATAACACTTTCTTGTAATATATCCGATAAAATGGGTGCAATAATCTTATCACCTTCTCCATGATATTGATAAACTGATAGCGTCATTTCAATATCTATCTCACCTTTTCGTAATGAATAAATATCAAGCTGTTCAACTTCAATACCAATAGAATGAAGTGCCGTGATAATTTGTTGCTCTTGTTGATCATGGTGGTCACGTTCATTGACAATTTCCTTAGCAAAATCATTCATCACTTCTGATACCCCTAATAATTGGTCAGCAACAAAGCGGCGACTTTCCCCTACCTGCCACCTTAATTGTTGATTGGCTTTATAATAAGATAATTCTTCTTTCATAACCGCTTCAACTTTATGCGCCTTTACACAATGCTTATTAAATTTAGCTTCTGTCATCTGTGAAACAGCTCCATTCTCACTTAATTCATGTTTCATTTGTTTCATATGCTGATAGGTGTCATCGAAATGCTCCGACCAACACCAAGCTTTTTTAAAACATGTTTGACACGTTCTTTCCGTGACATGACTTAAGAAATCATCTGTATCCTTTTGATCATTCTCGATCTCAGGCTGCTCAATTAACTTGCCTGTAAACGTTTTTGATAAGGCCATAAAGACATCAGAAAATTGTTCCATACGAGTTGCCGTCACATCACGAAGCTTCTGTAAATATTGTTGTTGCTCTTCAAATTGTTCATTCGTACCAGGAATATAACGAGCAATAATATGAATCACATATTTTGGTGTGACTAAAAACAAAAAGATCGCAAGCAAGGATGCAAGCATAGATGGGAACAACCCCCCCATTTCGATACCATAAAAACCAAGTAAAAATGTACTAATTAATAATCCCAAACTAACAGCCAGCTTTTTACCATCCTTCATCAAGCCACCTAATAAACCGCTAAAAGCCAGCAAGCTCATTTGAACAAGCGTCGGCTCATTAACTAAGCTTAAAATCAGACCGATTATCACACCCACAGTTGCTCCAATCGTCGGCCCTCCCGTTAGTGCAAATAATAAAATAAGATAACGAGAAACAATATAGTCTAAACTCACCCCACGAATAACCATCCCTGAAAGTCCCGCTAGAACAGAAGTAAATAAAATCACAAATGAAATCATTTCCTCATTTTTTAAATTTGCCTTATATCGTTTTGGCGTTAACAAAGGGGTACTCTGAATAAAAATAAGGAAGAGTACCGCACTTAGAAGAGCTTCCATAAAAGCGATAAATACTGTATAGCTCGTCCAATCTCCCATTAAACTAATGAAGGTTATTCGTCCGAGAAGATTAGAGATGAATATGATGTAAGGTAAGTATTTCTTCGATTCAACAAATAAACCTAATGAGACAAAAAAACCAAAGAACAAAAAACTAATTAATAAAATAACCAAATTTGAAAAACTTACCGTTAGTGCACCTAGCAAGCTCCAAATAATCACAAAACGACAGCGTTCTTTTTTCACAACCCAAACACTGACTAAATAAGCTAGTGAGAATGGGATAAGCTCATCTAAAATAACAGCCCGCCCCAATAAAAAAGCAATCATATATAACAATAAATCCTTTTCACTCACAAACTGGTAACTCCTCTTCAGCCATTTTATGCTACGACTGGTCTTCAATTTTTCTCCATATACATTCGAAATCATCGCCACAGTTTGTTCACCTCTTTACTAGTATGTGCTCTATTAAATCACAGATGAACTTCATAATTTGT
Organism: Amphibacillus sp. Q70; assembly: GCF_052055485.1. Classification (GTDB taxonomy): domain Bacteria; phylum Bacillota; class Bacilli; order Bacillales; family Amphibacillaceae; genus Amphibacillus. The sequence continues at coordinate 986,692 of NZ_CP197171.1, forward strand.
CAAAATATCAGTCCAAAACTAAAGAATTATTCGACTTCTTTCTAGCTAGAAATTAAAAACCATCCAGAAAATCATTTTTTTCTGATTTTCTGGACAGTTTTATTGACTACATATATGCTTGTTTTCTTATACTGTTTAAAAAAACTTTTATCGATAATAGTATAAATCAAACTAAGTCTTCACCATTACAACATCACGATAAAACAAAACGCTTTATGATCATTAAAGTCTCTGTTCCATCAAATAAGCCTTCTCTTAAATTTTCCCAACATTCCGAAAATTAATGAGTACTTTTTCAAAATAAGGGTTTCTTCATATGTAGTTAAATGTTATATTGATAACACCTAGATTGTTGGACGTCCAAACAGAGAGGCGAATTGACGAAGGAATCACTGCTGGTAATATAGTGATACAATAAAAGTTATCAGGATTATTCATGTATCCAATACATAGTCAACAATAAATGATTTAATTTTTTAAACATAAGCTCCCTTTTTGTATTTATTTGCAAATATATGTACAAAATTCAATTAGGTTAGCAAATGAATAGGCGTTTTAATAGTTAGACAGAAAAAGCCGTGTTCATTTTTATTTAAGCGCTTTCCACTTGGGGGGTTTTTAATTAAAGAGGAAAGATACTGGGAACATAATCCTTAGCGGTGAAGGGGGGAATAAATCAACTATAGCAGGATTAATTAACCTTTTACCGTTGAAGGTCCAAACAATTATTTGAGCGAAATACGTAAGAGTTAGTAAAAGTAGCCCCATTGTAGATTGAGTTAAGTAAGTGCCCACTGTCTTGACTATCATAAGCATATTTTTAATCATTTTGCGATCACCTATAATATTTGTTGCCTTCATGTCAAAAGAATAAGAATCTAGTATTTTGATGGTCAATCTAGCAGTATTTAATACTTAGTCAACAAAAGTTAGTAGTTGTTTTAATGGGCGTCCTTTGCTTTACAAATATTTCAAACCTATAAAGTATTACTTTAAGGGATGAATATATCCTCTATCCGAATGAGTTAAGCTTAATCCGAAAAATTAAGTTGATAATGAATTGTCAAATAACTACCAATGATATTACACAAGGAGGAATTATTTTGCTTAGTAGAAAAATAAAAATTATATTATTGCTTACTGCGGCACTAGTCTTGGGTGCGTGTGAAGCTGGCACTGAAGCCGAGGCCGAAGAGGAAACTGTGAATATTACGATATTAGGAACAGCCGATGTACATGGGTTCTTAATGCCTTGGGATTATGAAGTCGATGAGGAAATTACCAATGGAAGTTTAAGTCAAATTTCTACAGCTATTAAAGAATATAGAGAAAATAATGATCATGTCATTTTAGTAGATGCTGGCGATTTGATACAAGGTAATAATATAGATATGTTTGCAGATGAAGAAGAACATCCTGGAGTGAAAGCTTTTAATTACTTAGAGTATGATGCTTGGACGCTAGGTAACCATGAATTTGATTTTGGTGCTGAAACTATGGAAAACATCATTTCTCAATTTAATAATACCATATTAGCAGGGAATTTAGTTATGGAAGATGGATCTGAAATTGCACAAGGCTATGAGATCATTGAAAAAGACGGCGTAAATGTGGCCCTTATTGGCATGACAACTCCTACTACCATGTTATTTAATAAAGACAACGATTTGAGTCAATATCTTGATATTATTGATCCAGTTGAAGAAACTAAAAAGGTAGTAGCTGAATTAGAGGATCAAGCCGATGTATTTGTAGGTGTTATGCACATGGGATTAGAAAATGAAAACGGCATCCCTAATACTGGAGTCACAGATTTGGCTAATGCTGTTCCTGAACTAGATGCAATTATTGCTAGTCATATGCATGAAAATATTAGCCAAGAAGTGGTAAATGATGTCGTTATCACTGAACCTGATGCATATGCAAATTATCTCTCCGTTTTAAATATAGAGATTAATAAAAGTAATAATGAAGTATCTGTTGAAACCAAAACAGTTGATATATCAGATTTTGAAAGGGATTTAGAGTTTGAAGAATTAATTGCAGAAGAGCATCAAATAGCACGTGATGACGCAAACCAAGTTTTAGGAACCATTGAAGGTGTTCCTATGACACACGATGACGAACTTCCTGAGGTTCCATACGATTTTCTTCATTCAACACCCATTAATCGATTTTATAATGAAGTGCAACTACACTATAGCGAAGCTGATGTAGTAGCTACCTTGACAGAAATGAATCATCATTTAGAAGGTGATACGATCCATAAAAAAGACATTAACTACAATTATAATTTTGTTCTTGGAGAAACATCTGTTTTTGAAATGACAGGGGAAGAATTGAAAACTTATATGGAATGGTCAGCTGACTATTTTAATACATTAAATGATGGTGATATTACGGTTAGTTTCAACCCAGAACGCCGAGGTTCAAAATATAGTACTTATGACACCTTTGGCGGTTTAAATTATACAATCGATTTAACTGAGGAATATGGTAATCGAATTAAAAATGTCGTTTTTGAAGAAACAAATGAACCTGTAAAAGATGACGATTTAATCAAAGTAGGAATGAATCAATATCGTTTAGATCAATTATTAAGTGATGGAGAAATATTCGAAGATAAATCTTTTGAACCTATTTGGGTTTCTACAAATGAATTCGGTGAAGAAGGTACAATTAGAGCAATGGCCATGGATTACATTACAAATGTGAATAACGGGGTTATAGTTACAGAAGATAATCCATATTGGGAAATTGAAGGTATCGATGAAAACTCTGATGAATATCAAGCAGTTAAGTACCTGGCGAATAATGGAGCTATTGAATTAAACTCTTCTGAAGATGGTGAATTAACAAATATTGAATCTGAAAATGGGTTAGAAGAGATTGAAGCCTCAGAAGCAGAAGAAATTGAGGAAAAATTAGAAATTACAGGGGTCTATACTAATGGAATGACTAGAGGAGAATTTTATGTTGCTGCTCATAAAGAAGCAACAGAGTAAAACAAAGTAACTAATCTATCTCAAAATAAAAGAACAAAACATACCAGCAAGATCATAAAACAAAACTTCAATCAATAGGAGTTTTTCGACACATAGAAGGTGCTAGCGCAAATGTTTTCGGCAGGACGAGTAACCGTAGCCCCAGAACGTTTCGAACTTAGCTTGTATTCCCTAATATCCACGGAACATAGGGAATACAAGCTAACACCTTAACGTCTAACTGTTTCGCCTTTAAGACATCTCTTTAACGACAATCTCATATTGCAAAATTTTTAATTCTTTTTCATTTGAATATCTACAGAAAAGGACGCATTGCTAAAAACCCATATAAAAACTATTGACATGTATCAAGTGCTATTGTATGATATCAGTTGTGTCTTTGAAATATTATAATTGTGGCGGTGTAGCTCAGCTGGCGAGAGCGTACGGTTCATACCCGTGAGGTCGGGGGTTCGATCCCCTCCGCCGCTACTAAAATAAACAAGAGGACTGTTCGACTTAATATAAGTTGAGCAGTCCTCTTGTTTAGATTTATCACAATGTAACTGTCTGACCGACAAAAAACACGTCTTGCGACTGGAACTCGGAATAAGTAAGGCACTTATTTTATTCTTACGATGCAAATACTTCGTAACTTTTCTCAGTGTGATTACTCGCCCCAACGAAAAGACTTGGGACTGCGGTTACCAATGTTGTCAGGTTAGTACAACAACTAGTCAGTTTCATGATCATCTGTTACTAGCGGTCGATTAAAAATAAAAGTAAAATCAAGTTTGGCGAAATTGCAGTCAACTTTGCTGAAATACAGTCAAGTTAGCCAAAATACAATCAACTTTCACGAAATACAATCAAGTTAGCTAAAATACAATCAACTTTCACGAAATACAGTCAAGTTAGCTAAAATACAATCAACTTTCACGAAATACAGTCAAGTTCATTGCTTTGCAAACATGTTCAATACTTTTTATACGTCTTTCACAATTTATCACAGATAACCGTCCATAAAACTCCCGCCTCAAAATAGAGAGAGGAAGCAAATCTGTTTAGGCGGGAGATACAGGTGAGCTAATGTCCTGATTCACTCAACTAAACAAATGTCTTCGGTGGGACGAGGTTACTCGTCCCACCGGAAACATCTGCATGACCTACATCCTGTAGGCCCAACTTCCACTGAACGAGGTTTCACTTTATGTCCAGGTAGTACCAAATACATTTCTACGCGGCAGTGATCACAAATATAATACAGCAGACTTTCTACAGATGAATAGTTTCTCATTTGGGCTACATAACGGCTATATGAGGATTCCATAATCAAACCAAATCCATTAAACACAACGGATTTGGCTTCAAAGGTTTTGACTGTTTTCGTGAAGAACCGCATAAACAAAACAGGGTAAGCTAGACGCTCACCCCAACATTTGACTTAAAATCTATCTTTTAGTTTAAGATTTTTCTAAGAAACTTCCAATGCATGAACTAAACTCTTTAGTTCATCATCTGCCGTTTTTCCATTGTCCTTTTTTATCAATGCCTCTGAAATAATAAATGAGCCTCCTACTGCTATAACTTGTTCATTCTTAATATAGCTTATAACATTATCTTTTGTAATACCACCTGTTGGAAGGAATTTTACATCATAAAAAGGACCACTCAGGGCATTAATAGCTTTAATTCCACCATAAATATCGGCTGGAAAAAATTTAACCACCTTTATACCATACTCCAAAGCTCTTTGAATATCGGATGGTGTTGCAGTCCCAGGAAAAATCGGAATACCTTGACTTAAACAATACTCAATAACCGCTGGAACAACAGCCGGCGATACGATAAACTTCGCACCATTCTCTACTGCCATTTCAGCTTCTTGTATGTTTCTAACAGTTCCTGCTCCTACAATCAGTTCTCCAGATTCGGCTAGCTTCTTAATAGCTTCGGCAGCCAAATCACTGCGAAAAGTCACTTCAATAAGTCGAACATTATTTCTCACAAGTATCTCTTCTAATTTATCTAAATAATTCAAATCAGTTGCTGTATACAACGGCAATAACTTCGTATTTTCTACTTGTTTATAAATTTCATGTTCTATATTTGCTAACATATTTATTCTCACTTTCTATTTTAGCCATTCATATAAGGAAATAATTTGTTCTAGTTTGCTTTACTCTTTGTAATTGCTTCATGCAAACCTTGCCCATATGAAACACCCAACGCACGGTCATACAGTCCATATCCTGGCATACAATGTTCTCCCCAAATCGTCCTTCCGTGATCAGGACGAATCACCCCATCAAAATCAGCTTCTACCAACGCCTCCATAATTGCATACATATCTAAAGAACCAGCTGTGCTTAAATGCGCACTTTCTTTAAATTTCCTTTCTCCTAAAAACTCTACATTACGGAAGTGAACGAAATGAATTTTATCCCCAATCTCATGCACCATTTCAACTAAATCATTGGCCGGATCTGCTCCTAAAGAACCCGTACAGAATGTAATACCATTATAAGGCGAATCAATAATATTGAGAATTCGTTTTAAATCTGCTAAATTTTTCGTGATTCTGGGAAAGTCAAAGATTTCCCAAGGCGGATCATCTGGATGAATCGCCATTTTCACATTAGCTTCTTCACAAACTGGAATCACTTTTAACAAGAAATATTTCAAATTCTCAAATAAATCTGCTTCAGTTATGCCATCATAGATTTCAACTAATTTATTAAATTTTTTTAATCTTTCGCCTTCCCAACCGGGCAAACGGAAACCCTTTGATTGACTATGGATCAATTTATACATGTCACTAGGATCCATACTCTCTATAACTGCTTGATCATAAACCAAAGAATAGCTGCCATCACTATTTTCATGGTTCAACGTTGTTTTTGCCCAACCAAAAATTGGCTTGAAACTATAACAAATTAAATTGACACCGCACTGACTAAGGTTTCTTATCGTTTGAATATAATTGTCAATATAGTGATCCCTATTAGCGTCTCCTGCTTTAATCGAATCATGGATGGCAACACTTTCAATTCCTAATAACTCTAACCCTTCTTTTTCAACTGACTCTTTTAATTTTTGAATCTCTTCTATTCCCCAAACGTCTCCAGGCAGTTTGTTTAACAAAGTACCTACAATACCGTTCATACCGGGAATTTGTTTGACTTGCTCTAGTGGAATAGAGTCTTCTTTTTCTCCATACCATCTAAATCCCCACTTCATTTCGAATCCCCCTTCGCCAATTTTTTATTAAAAAATTCTCTTACATTGTCCTGTATTTTTCAGATAAATGTATTAAAAATCGTCTTCCTGCTCAACATCGGCATCTATCATCGATATATGCCATGTGCCCATACTGTTTACTCCTTGATCCAGAATCGATTGAACCGCTTGATCAACTGGTGTATTAATTAATTGATGATTGATCGTTTCCAATAACATTGGCAAATTAACGCCACCAATAACATAAACTGCGTTTTGTAACTCATTTGCCAAAGAACTGATAGTAAGTACCGCTTGGTTATACGGACTAGCATTTACCAAATCTGTCAACACAATGACCCCCGTGCCTCTATCTACATCATGAATCGCTTGTTTGATATTCAATCCTAGTTCTTGAATATCATCTCCTTGATTCAGGTTGACAGTCGCTATACTATTTGTAGTCCCCATAATGACTTCAGCGGAATCCTTGAGTCCGTCACTTAGCTGTCCATGTGTTGCAATAACAATTCCAAGCATTTAACTACCTCCTTATGTGAACAACTTAATGATTTTAGTTAAATTCTCTGAATTTAAAGCTTTTTGTTTTAATTCAGATTTTTCAAGATAATATTGAAGTTCTTGATCTGCTTTTAAACTTCTTCCACTAAAAATATAATTAACCTGACTAGTTGAGTAAGGATGAACCGTAAAGTCAGTAAGCTTTTTCTTATTCATAACGTGACCTATAAAATGCAAATCCAAGTCAGCCCCCACACAATCAAGCCAATAGATCTTAGCTGATGCTTTACAAGTTTCTTTCACTGCTTCAAGACCAGCTTCTCCAAAACAGCCTTCATCTACAAAAGCAAAAGCAATCTTTTTACTTTTCACTTCATCAATCAATGCTAATAATGTAAGGATTGATGAAGTGTTTCGAACAAGGTTATTCCTATTGGATAACCCCTTTGCCACTTTACTCAGCAAGTAGAAATAAATACCGTAGCACACCATAACAAACACCGTATTAAATGAAGTAAAATCAAATGCGTTGTGAGAATTCTTCATATAAAACAATGTTAATAAGGTTCCCACAAGCAAAGTGAACAAAGAGCTCACTAATATAAACTTTGTTATAGCTTTACTTTGCCTTTTACGATCAAATAAATAATATGGACCAAAACTTTGAGGCGGTGTGTCATAATATGTGCAAATAATCTGATCCGCAGTTTCGATATCGCCGACATATACGTTTTTAAGGTTATTCTTTTTATTCTGTTTATGTTCAATTACTTTAATATCTTGGCGCATTTTCACGATATCTGTCGCAAGCGCCGAAATAAATCTCTTTTTCTGTTTATCCGTTCTGCGAACACGGTAAATATATTGATATCGAAAAAGCCAATCATTAAACTTCTCGTTTTGATCCATATTTCTATCACCTTTTAATCATATTTATTGCAAACATTAAGATTGCTTATTTAGAATCATTGATAATTGATGGTCATTTATTAATAGGTAAATTGGGTCTGACGGTAGTCAAATTATAAGTCGAATTGCTTTAAAACCTCTCGTAAAGTAGACTTTTGTGCCGAGGGGGTTGATTGAAAATAAATATCTTTAACTCCATAACTCTCATTCAACTCTTTCAGCTTTTCAGCATCAGACTTATTTAAATACACTGATTTAGTTACAAAGATGTCCTTTTCTGGGTCCTTTTGCGCTATGCCGCCAATATTCAATTCTTTCATCGGGACTCCATGGGTTACTAAATCATAAATCACACCAACAGTTTTTGTGATCAAAATACAACTATAGTCTTTAAACTGATATTCATCCCAGTAAAACTTCGCTTTTTCTGGTGTGATGACTATTGTCTTTTGACCTGTCCGGCCCCCAGCACTCTTATATAAATCTCTCATAAATTTGTCTTTAGCCACGACATCATCAACTACAAAAATGGAGTTCACTCCTTTTTTTTGTGATAAAGTCATCATGACTTGACCATGAATTAATCTTTCATCAACCCGAGCTAAATTGACTACACCCATTATTAGATCCCTTCTTTCTCTTAAATTATAGAATTCCCACAGCAGCTAATACAATTAGTATAGCTGTTAACCAAAGCAAAGCTTGAGTTACCTTTAACCCTTTTTTCGTATAGAACCAATATACGCCCATTACAACTGCTAAAGGTAATAGACCTGGAATAATCTGATCTAGAATTTCCTGAAGAACAAATTCTCGACCTGAAATATTAAAGGACAAAACTGATGTGACGTTAACATAATTACCGGCTAAAATTCCCATCATGAACAACCCTAAAACAGATAGCGTTTCGATCGCAGTTTGAACACCAGTACTCTGCATTAAACTAGTTGCATTACGTCCCATTGAAAAGGACTGACGGGCGAAGAATACTCCTAATAAAACTTGATACAACGCAAAAGTAATAAATGGGAATAATGCTCCTAATGCACTTCCCTGTTCTGCCCAAGGAACCGCTATAGCTATAAAAATGTATTGGACAGTTCCTGAGTCAATGGCATCACCAATCCCTGCCAAAGCTCCCATCAATCCAGCTTTAGTATTATAAAGCAAATCATCAGCCATCATAATTTCTTTACCTTGATGCTCTTCCTTCGCTCTTTCCTGTTCCATAGAAGACATCAAACCTGTGATGACTCCACCACCCCATGTAAGCTGTGTATTGAAGAATAAGAGTTGCCGACGATAAGCTGCTTTTAAGGCATCCTCATCCTTGTAAAGTTTCTTCAAAATAGGCATCATTGCATATAATAAAGAAGGTGCCAAATACCGCTCAAAGGAATGGGGAATTTCATTAGCAAAATGCCATCTTAGATACGACTTAGTGACATCCTTCTTGGTAATCTGCTCTGGGGCAGGACCAGCATTATTCGTTATCTCTGTCATTTCATTACCTCCTCATACTTTTTAGAAATTATCATCATAATCATCATCTGAAGAAGAACTATCCACACCTTCTGCTGGTGCAATTTTATTCTTTTGTGATTGTACAAAGATAAGAGCAATGATTACACCAAAAATAGCATAAGTAACCATTGTAATTTCCAATGAACTAAACACAATACTCATAAAATAAGCTAGGAAGAAAAAGACCATATAATCTTTTCGACCAATAACATAAACAGTTGTCGCAATCCCAATTGCTGCTAAACCACCACCAACAACTTCTAGAACATGGATAACAACAGTTCCTTCCAAAGCAGTAATGACATCAGCAATAACTGGGGCGCCAAAATAAAGAGCAACAAATATTAATGGAACAAATAACAGAAATGATGCAATTGTCGGATAGAGAATAATTGAACGAACGATAGCTTTAGGATTTAAGTCCTCAACTGCTTTATCTGTATATTTTCCTAAAAATGTGTTAATAAAAAATCTAAATTGATAAAGATAACTACCTAATAATCCGACGGGCACGGCAACCGCAATAGCAGCTTCAGGTTGCAGATTCCCTAGTAAAGCAACGGGTACGGCAATAGCCGCAGCAACTGCAGGTTCTGCTGGCATTGATCCCCCTGGTGAAAAAACACCCATGTAAATTAACTGAAGTGCTGCTGTTACGATCATAGCTTGAGAGACATTTCCTATTACAATACCGACAACTAGTCCTGTCATCAGCGGCGAAAAGCGTAATGTTAATGTCGCCCCGCCTCCCAACCATCTAGACATAACTGCTGCAACCCATAGTGCAATTAATAAACTTTGCAATACACTTAAAGTTTCCATATGTCCTCCTATCCTTTACCTTTAATATAGTCTTCCAATTGATAAATTGAATCTCGCAATAATTCTTTCGTAATAATAATGGGTACAAGATGGACCTTCTCTTTCGAATCAATGAACTGAACAATATGTTCAATGACCGCTTCATCCTTTGGATAAATATTCATTTGATGAAGTGACATTGGTAAATTCAGCTCTTGATAAAACGGTAACAACCGATCAATTTGATCCCACTTATTCTCGATCGCCAATTGATAAAAAATTCCATAAGCTACTTTTTCTCCATGTAGAAAATCATGGCTTTCTGGGATATATTTGCTCATTGCGTCATGCATAGCATGAGCGGCTGCATTTCTAGCATATTTATCTCCTAGCCCGCCCACCAGACCAGCCACAGAAAAGATAATTTCCGACAAACGAATAAATTCAGCTGATAATTCCTGTTTCTTCATGTCTTGAATAGCTTTGGCGGAGTATTGGGTAATTGCATCTTTGCACAATTTTGATGTATATCCAGCTATCTGCAAGAAAGGTTCTGCCTTTAGATGATCTTGTTGTAAAATAGCGTCGGACTCATACCACTTGGCTAATGTATCTGCTAATCCGGCAATAAAGTAATCAACCGGTGAATTAATGACTAACTGAGGGTCTGTGATAAGAAATGCTGCCTGTCTTAGGAAATGCTCTGTTTTCCCTTCGGCTTCCCCATTTTCTTTGTACATGACTGAAAGCGGAGTCCACGGCGCACAATTACTAGCCAGTGTTGGTATGACTCCAAAGTTAATATTGAGAATATGAGCTGCATATCCAACCAAGTCAGTTAATTTTCCACCACCAACACCAATAATAAAATCTACTTCAGCTTGCTCAGCAATTTCTACTATCAGATCAGCTCCATAATAACTGCATTCACCTGTGTATTGATGATAAGTAAAATTGTATCGATCATCTTGCAAAAAATTTAATTTTGTTTTAGCCTTTTCCCATGACACTGTACCGTGTACTAGCAAAACATTCTGTGCATTATACTCATCCAATAAATTGGGTACAAAATCAATAGCTCCTATATGATACTGATAAAACTGTGGTCCTACTTTTACTTTCAAATCAGTTAACATACAAACACTCCCTACTTACTTCCAATATAATTGCTGTAGGGTTGCACTGATCTTTCAGGCAGTTCGCCTCTTACAATACATTCAACATCACGAACACATTTTTTGCCCATCTCTTCTAAGCACTCCATTGTGTATGCTGAAATATGCGGTGTCATTACAACATTATCGAAGGAGAGGTAAGGATGGCTTTTAAGACCAGGCTCTTCCTCTAAAACATCAGTAGCAAATCCAGCAATTTTACCCGTTTTTAAACCGCTTACAATTGATGATTCATTAACTAAAGCACCACGTGCACTGTTAGAAATATACACATTATGCTTCATTTTTTCGATTTCTTTATCAGAAATCATATGATAATTTTCCTCTGTTAAATTAGCACATAAGCAAATGACATCTGATGATTCTAGTAACTGGTCAAATTCAACCTTCTTTGCCCCATAGCTTTGGATATGCAATTCAGATTTGTATGGATCATACGCTAAAACATCACAGAAAAAACCATTGCGGAGGATTTCCACAACTCTGCTCCCTGTGTTACCAACCCCTATCACACCAACGGTTTTATTGAATAAAGTTCTACCTACAAAGCTAGCCCTCTCTTCCCACTGACCACATTTAACACTATGTTGTGCCTTAACCGTTTGACGTAGAACAGTCATTAAATTGACTATATTATTCTCCGCTACTGCATCTCGTTCTATAATTGCAGGAATAATTGAAACAATGGTATTATTATTTTTAGCTGCTTCAAGATCAACGTTATTGTAACCGATTCCATGCCTTGAGATTAAAATTAGCTCATCTTTATGGTCAAAGAACTCTTGTGTGAAAAACGGTGTAACACTAGAAATGATAATATTATAACCTTGGAGAATTTCCGCTAACTCTTGCCCACTGATTTCGCTATCAACAGTAAAATGTTTAACCTGCCCTATCTTCTTCAAAGCTTCCATATGCTCTGGGAAAACTTTACCAAAGCTACTAGAATTGACAATTGCGATGTTGTATTTCGACAATTTAAAAGACTCCTTTATTTATTCTTAATTACTGTATGTCCACCAAAACCATGTCTCAATGACGCCACAACCTTATTTGAGAAACAACCGAAATTTTTACTCTCATTACGTACAAACAAAGATAATGCAATTGTTGGAACAGGAATATTTAAATTTAGAGCTTCTTCAATTGTCCATTTCGCTTCACCAGTAGCATCAATCTCTCCTTTAACTTTTTCCAATTTAGGGTCATTTGAAAAAGCCTCTTCTACCAATTGGATAAGCCACGATCTGATTACCGAGCCGTGATTCCAAACCTTTGCAACCTCTTCTAAATTGAATTCAAAGTCTGAAGCATGCAATACATCAAAACCTTCACCTATTGCTTGCATCATTGCATACTCAATTCCATTATGGACCATTTTAAGATAATGGCCTGAGCCGGCTCTTCCAGCATAAAGATACCCATTTTTACAAGCCAAAGTTTTAAAAAATGGTTCGACTTCCCTAAATGGTTTTTCATCACCGCCAATCATCAGGCAAGCTCCATTCCGAGCCCCTTCTATTCCTCCAGATGTTCCACAATCAATAAAGTGAACACCACGACGTTTAGCAAATTCATAATTTTTTAAACTATCATTATAATTAGAATTACCGCTATCAATGATGATGTCACCTTCATCAAGCTTTTCTACCAATTCAAGAATTAATTGATTAGTACTGTTACCAGCAGGGATGCTTAAAAATAGAACTCTTTTCGTACTTAAAGTTTTTAGCAAATCATCCAATGAATGAACTATTTCCAGTTTTTGTTGAATTGCTTTTTTCCTTATGGTTTCATTCACGTCAAAGCCTAACACTTTCCATCCTTTAGCGCTTACATTTAAAGCCATGTTTAAACCCATTTTTCCAAGTCCTATAAATCCAATTTTCACATCCTTCGTCACCTCCTGTTTTAATCATACTCTATAAAAAAAATATTGTAAATATCCATTTTAAATAAAAAATATTTTTTATTTATTTAACCTAAAATTATACATTTCAAGCAAATGAAAGCCCTTAGTGATCTAATAGAGAAGCTAAAATGCATGAAATTATATATTTTTTTACTTGCTTTATATGAGGTTTTATTTTCCAATTAGAAACTTACTACTATGTGTATAATTTATAAAAAAGTGTTAGAAGTTGTTATAATAGTACTATGTTACAAATTTCAATCCCAAACACTATTCATATTTGTCCAATGTTATGAGTACTTAATTATATTTTCTAAATCAGTTATCATTTAATAAACCAGTAAATATAGTCAGTCTCAATCTATTTAGTTAAGATGGAAAATTAAAAATTGTTTTTTTATCACTCGATATTATTTCGAAATTTTCAGTAAATTTTGCTCCCTGTTTTTAATTACTAATTGCTTTTCTTGCTTTTAATAGTTTGATTTCTTTATTATTAGATCGAGATAACTTCCCCTTGTCTCCCTAATTTTTAAGGCAAAATTCAGGTCAGTCACTTTTTTTATTCCATTTAACCATTTACTATAAGTAAAAGTTCTATTAAGATTTAATCATACAACTCATCTTCCCCCAAAAATGATAATGATTGCACCTTATGTTACAGTAGTTAATAATAAATAGAATATTTTTTTATTGCTTATTCACCATTATCGATATATTTGAACGACTTTCGTATTTTAATGAATTTCTATTATTAATTGACTCGAATTTGTCGTGAGTCTAGATGGAGGTCATAATGAAAAACCATTATTTAGATCAGCGAATCAGGGTAAAGAAACCTAATCTCAGTGAAACTGAACAGAAGATAGCTGACTACTTTATTCACTCAAATGAATTATTATCAAGCAAAACCTTAGAAGAATTATCCACAGAGATTGGTACATCACAATCTTCTATTTATCAATTTGTTAAAAAAATTGGGTATAGTGGTTTTCAAGACTTTAAAATTGATATTGCACGTAACTTCAGTTATCAGCCCGCCTCTCAAAACTTAAATCGTATGTCTGGAGCAGATGATATTAACCCCAATGACACTAGTCTAGATATCGCTCAGAAAGTGTTACAATCAAATATTTATTCTCTAAGTAACTCAATTCAATTTCTTACCCAAGAGTTGCTTGACAAGGTACTCGCCATTATATACTCAGCCAAAACATTGCACTTTTTTGGCCAGGGAGGATCATCTATCGTTGCATTTGATAGCTTTCATAAATTCATCAGAACTAAGTACCGTTGTAACTATGTCTTTGATTATCATATGCAATTAAGTTTTGTCACTAAATTAACAAGTGAAGATTGTGTTTTTATCTTTTCCCATTCAGGCCAAACCAAAGAATCGATCAATTTAGCAAGACAAACGAAAAAAACGCCTGCAAAAATCATTGCCTTAACAGGTAACAGTGGTTCTGAATTAGTAACACTGGCAGATGAAGCTATCATTGTTTTAACCGAGGAAAATTTATTTAGAACAGAGTCATTAGCTTCTAGAATCAGTTATTTAACGGTTGTCGATATCTTGTACACTAATGTGATGTATCACAACTATGACCAAAATATTGAGTCTATTAAAAAGATAAGAAACAATATCAGCACCACAAAAAAATGAATATTTTAATTTTACTCATCCTTTTTGTCATAATTCGTAAGAAGACAAATAACTAACAGAGTTATTTGTCTTCTTAATTTTATGAAATTAATGAATTAAAAAAAGATAACATTGTTTAAATACGCAGGATTGAATGAGTGAGAGCATCGTAGCAATAAGGGGATTCGTTTGTTTTGTGCTTGAAACATCCTAGATTTTAGGGTGCAAGCTTTAATTAATAAAGCTAAGATCCTAGTCGAAATTTGTCTTGCTATACCCATGGCTCCACTCACTTACCCAGAAATAACTACAATCAGACAACTTATACAAAAAATGGGGGAATATGCGACTCAAGTACTTATTGCGCAAATTGAGGGGGGGAAAGTCCTCCGAAAAAGGTAAAACTCATAACAGAATTAATAGTCAGAGATTCTGTGTAACCTAACTTTTTAGCAAACTTAGACGCAAAATAAGTTAATGACAACATTTAAAATGAGCAGGAATTATTCCCATTAAGTTTTGTTCTTTTATCACAGGTAACCATTCAAAAGCTCTCACCAGTTAAAGTTTCATTTGATATCAATCAAGGATGTTAGCCTTTAACCAACATCCTTGATTTTATAATATCCACTGTTCAATTAGAGTCAATTGATTTAGAAAGAAGACACCGATTGTTAACACCAGCATAATCACTATACTTAATGTATCACGTGATTGCCACTTTAATTGTCGGAAACTCGAGCGCTTTTGATCTGATTGATAGCCTTTTACCTCCATTACATCAGCCATTTCCTCAGCCCTTTTTAATGAACTAGAAAATAAAGGAATGATAAGAGGGACAATTTTTTTCATTTGTTCAATTAAATTCCCTTCTCCAAAGATGACGCCTCGAGCACGTTGAGCATCGAGGACTTTTTGCGTCTCATCTAGTAAGTTTGGAATAAATCGTAATGAGATCGAAAGCATTAAAGAAAAATCTGACGTTGAAATCCCCAATAAATTTAAGGGCTTCAAAAGAGCATCAATCGCATCTGTTAAATCAATTGGTTTTGTCGTTAATGTTAAAACAGTTGAAATAAAAATAATCATTACAAAACGGCTAAATGTATAAAAGCCTAGCAATAGTCCAAAACTCGACATCATAAATGGTCCTATACTAAAATAAAGGGTACCTCCACCAGTGAACAGAACTCGCAAAAAAACAGCCATTAAAATTAACCATATTAATGGCCTAACACCTTTAAGATAGGTTAGGAATGAGACACCTGACATCCGCATCAGCATCAAGGTAAAGCCAAATAGCCAAAGATAGCCTAGTATGTTGTCTGCAAAGAATAATAAGCCAATAAAGTAGAGGGCTGCCACTAACTTTGCTCGTGGATCAAGGCGATGTAAAAAGGAATTCCCCGGGAAATAACGACCTAAAATTAATTTATTCATAATATTTTTCCCTCAATCAAAAGGTTGATTAGCTCTGTCTTTGTCAAACTCACTGTCGGCAACTTAAGCCCTTTTTTCATTTCAATTTGCCGCTGAAGATTGATGACTTCAGGTAAATCAATCTCCCACTCTACCAACTGTGCTTGATGGCTAAAAAAGGTTCGTGTCGGTTGATGACTAATCACTTTCCCTTGATCCATGAGTAAAACGTGATCAGTATATTCCGCAACATCATTCATATCATGTGTAACTAAAATAATGGTCAGCTTGTTTATATGATTTAGCTGTTTAATCAACGATAGAATTTGTTTCTTACCTTCTGAGTCTAATCCAGCTCCTGGCTCATCTAATACAAGAACATCGGGTTGGGTTGCTAGTACACCTGCAAGGGCTACTCGACGCTGCTGACCACCTGACAATGCAAAAGGCGAACGGTCTAATATATCTGCACTTAAACCTACTTGATTAAGACTTTCTTGAACGCTTACCTTTATTTGTTCTTGACTAAAGCCAAAGTTTCTCGGGCCAAAAGCTATGTCAGCCTCAACTGTTTCGGCGAAAAGTTGATTTTCAGGAAACTGAAAAACCATACCTACACGCTTCCTTACCTGGTTTAATTGTTCTTTCTCTTGCGCCTTTGTCAAGTTAATATTGCCCACTTGGATCAAGCCTGTTGATGGACTTAGTAAGCCATTGATCAGCTTTAATAAGCTTGATTTACCTGCACCTGTCCGACCAATAACCGCGGTAAATGTCCCTGAGGGGAGATCAATTGACACATTATCAATTATATTACTCGTCCGAATCGGACCTAATTGATAGTCTGCTTTTACTTCTTCGAATTTTATTCGCATAACCATGCCACCAACTCATCATCTGACATGTAATGATTGGGAACAGGAATTCCCCTTTGCTCAAGTTCTCGGCGGAATTGCTCAGCGAATGGCGGTTGTATATCTCTATTTCGATCAAACATCGCTTGTACATTTCCCTGATCAACGACTCGACCCTCATTTAGGAATACCATTCGATCAGCTAAAACAGCTTCATTATGATCATGTGTAATTGAAATAATCGTTAAATGATATTTCCTTTGAATCGATTTTAATGTATTTAATAATTCTCTTCGACTTTTTGGATCGAGCATAATAAAAGCTTCATCAAAAATCATTAATTCAGGCTCTAAAGCCAGAATACCGGCAATGGCAACTCGTTGTTTTTGACCGCCAGATAGCTGTGACGGATCCTTATCCCTTAATTCATACATATCCACCTGTTTAAGAGCATCAAATACCCGCTGTTTCATATCAGAATAACTCATATTTAAATTCTCCAAGGCAAATGCTACATCATCTTGTACTGTTGTCCCAATAAATTGATTATCCGGATTTTGAAAAACAATCCCCACTTTTTCTCGTAACTTTGACTTATTTTGTTCATTTATCACTTCTTGATTAAATTGGATCGAGCCCGACTCTTGGGTTGCTAGACCAACTATTAATCTTGCTAATGTTGACTTCCCTGATCCATTATCACCTAAAATAGCTAGCCACTGACCACGCATAACATCAAAGGAAGCATTAGATAAAGCATATCGTTGACTTCTCATATCATAACGATAAGAAACATCTTTTAGACTTAAAATTGGAACTTGCTCCATCTTGTGCCTACTCTCCTTTGCCAAATTCATAGTAAATTGATTAGAAATAAGATAACAATAGAACCATTAATAAGAATTAAATTCTTCACAGCTATACTAAACGTTTCTGCTTTAATTTGTCTTTTATTAAACTTACTTACGTTCTTATACACAGGATAAGCAATAAGTAAGGCTGCCAGTAAAATGGTTGGAAGTAAATTTAATAAAACAACCACGAATAAAATGATAAAGACTAGTAAATAAAGAAGATTAAATAACTGAATTGCATGTCTCTTGCCGATATAATATGGTAAGGTAAAGCGAAAATTCTTAATATCATCCTCTAAATCGCAAATATTATTAGCCAACATCAAATTAGAAATCGTTAAGACACTCGGTAAAGAAATTAATAATATTTCAAATAATTGCATGAGATTTGCTTCAAATCGAATGCTTGCTCCATCGAGTAAAAGGCTGACAATACCTTGATCAAATGCATTAACATAAACCGTTAAAAAAACAATCCCAAAACCCATTGTTAGGCCTGAGAACATCTCGCCTAACGGCATTCGTGACAATGGAATCGGTCCAAATGTATAGAAAATTCCGATTCCAAAGCACAACATACCAACCACCAAAACAAATAAGTCTGTTCGATAAACAAGCCAAAGGCCTAAACCAGTTGAAATAATCAACATCACAAAAATAATTAACCTAACTAAACGCGTGGGAATCCTAGCTTGTCCAATAATATTATGCTTGTTCCGATAACTATCTGAGCTTGCTTTTAAATAGTCCATATAATTATTAATTGCTGTTGTTGTTAAATCAAATAACAACATCGCTATAAAAAAGATCAACGTATTGATCACATTAAAGTTCTCATATCGGTAGATAACAAACAATAATCCAATTAAGAAAGGGAATAAGCTTGCTATCTTTGTTTGAATTTCGACCAACTTAAAAAAAGAATTGATTGACATTCTGTTCTCCCATTTCTAATTTTGAATAATTTCAAAGCTGTCATTCGTTAATTCAAATTCATCTACTAAACCTGAACTTAATATGATTTCTCGATCTTTTGTTACAAAAATCGCCTCAGCTCCAGTAAAGGATTCAATAAAATCCATCCCTTGATCCAACCCCTTGGAAAAAACAACGGTTGATAGTGCATCACCATCAATAGAATGATCACTAACAATAGATACTCCGGCAATCTCATTATCAAATGGATAACCTGTATTAGGATCAAGTAAATGATGATATTGGACCCCATCAACTTCAATATATCTTTCATAGATACCAGATGTTACAACGGATTGATCAGTCGCCTCAATACGGCCGACTACCTCACCACGTGCTAAAAAGGGGTTTTGGATACCAACCGTCCATTCATCACCTGTAGGGCGGTGACCCATAACAAAAATATTGCCACCTAAATCAATAATCGCCGATGTCACACCTTCTTCAGTTAATAACAAATGAATTTCATCTGTAATATATCCTTTTGCTATCGCTCCGAAATCTAATTGCATGTCCTCTTCGACTAAAAAGACTGACTGATCATCTGGATTTAACTGAACTTTTTGTTGATCAATTAAAGGTAAAACTTGATCAATCTCTTGCTGCTCCGGTTTTCTAGCATCATCAAACCCGATTCGCCATAAATTTGTTAATGGACCTACGGTAACATCAAAACCACCGTTAGACAGTTCCCCATATTCTATACTTTCCTCTATTAAATAGTAAAGGTCATCTGATACTTGAACAGGCTCAACACCTGCCTTTTTATTGATTTCAGAGACTTCTGTTGTATCAATTTCATCACTGATAATATTCTCTAACTCTTCAACCCGATCCATAGCTAGTTCAAGTACATGCTCTTTATCAGCATCATAAATACTTATATTAACAACCGTACCCAGCAAGAAATTCGTTTCTCGGTATGGTGAATCTAATAAATCGGTTTGCTTTGATGAACAACCTGCTAAAATGAATAAGCCAACCCAGATAAGATGAACGAGCTTTTTATTAATCATAAATTCAATCTCTCCTTTATCTAACTAACAGTAAAACGAATGTGAATTCCGTCACATTTATAAACTCTAAGGAATGAGTATACCACTTTTTAAAAATCGCGTCTATTTGAAATATTTTTCAATGCTCCAATTTTAGAACGTAAATGGTCATTATCCTGTTACAGATTTTTTCAGAAAATAATCATGTACCTATAGAAACGAAAGATATAGAAGCTTGTGGATTATAGTAAAAACATGTCTTTTTTGATAAAGTATGATAAGTCTTATTTTATCTTGTTTTCATAGGGAAGTGAACACTTAAAATACTCTTTTGTTTAATAATTATTGAAATATATTCAAACTTTACGCAATTTATTATATAATATCTTTAAAAAGTCCTAGACAAGCTAACTAAATAAGGCTACAATAGTTATCGTTGTTCATTTATTCACATTGATCATTTTTTGATAATTTAATATAGAGGAGTGAAAGAAAATGGTAAACAAAAACATCGTTATCATCGGTGCTGGCTATGCTGGTGTACATGCAGCAAAAAAATTAGCTAGAAAATTTAAAAAAGATGATTCTGTATCCATTACTTTAATTGATCGACATTCTTATCATACGATGATGACTGAATTACATGAGGTTGCCGCACATCGTGTTGAACCTGATGCAATTCAATTTGACCTTCGTCGCCTGTTTAAACGTACAAAAGTGAACCTTGTCACAGACAATGTCACCCATGTTGATCATGATACTAAAACAGTTAAAACAGAGCACGGCGAATATGATTATGACTATTTGATTTTAGGTATGGGTGGTGAACCAAATGACTTTGGTACACCTGGAGTGAAAGAACATGCCTTCACTTTATGGTCATGGGAAGATGCCGTTAAACTACGTGAGCATATTGAAAAGACTGTTGCAAAAGCTGCAACTGTGCGTGATGATAAAAAACGACGCGCTATGCTTACATTCACGGTTTGTGGATCTGGCTTTACAGGAATCGAGCTCGTTGGAGAATTAGTTGAATGGAAAGAACGTTTAGCTAAGAATAATAAAATCGATGCCGATGAAATCACGTTATATGTTGTCGAGTCTGCTCCAACTATTCTAAATATGTTAGAACGACGTGACGCAGATAAAGCTGAAGCTTATCTAAATAAAAAAGGTGTTAAAATTCTAAAAGAATCACCAATTGTAGAAGTACATGAAAATGAAGTTGTCTTAAAAAATGGTGAAAAACTTCCAACTTATACTTTAGCATGGACAGCTGGTGTACAAGCGAATTCAGATACAAAAGATTATGGGATGGAACAAGCACGTACAGGCCGTCTCAAAGTTAATGAATATATGGAATCGGAGCAATATAAAGATGTTTATGTAGTTGGGGACTTGACTTACTTTGAAGAAGAGCCAGGTAAGCCAACACCACAAATTGTCGAGGCTGCTGAACAAACAGGTGTAACAGCGGCTAAGAATATCATTGCTGATATTAAAGATGAAGAAAAAGTATCCTATGACGGTAAATACCATGGAATTATGGTTTCAATTGGAGCACGTTACGGTGTTGCTAACCTAATGGGAATGCACTTAAGTGGCTGGTTTTCAAACTTCGTTAAACACATGGTTAACCTTTATTACTTCTTTGGCATTTATAGTGGTTATTATATGGTTAGATATGTTCAACATGAATTTTTCCATACTAAAGATAAGCGTAATATTTTCCGCAACTTCTTTTCACGTTATGGCAATGTTTTATGGAGTCTGCCACTTCGTATCTTTGTAGGTGGATTTTGGATTAATGAAGGTGCAGCTAAGCTATGGGGTGAGGAAATATGGGGACAAGTAACTTCAAGCTTTAAAGATATTCCACTATTATTCAGAGGAATTGGTGAAGATTCTTGGCTTCTTTCTACGACGTCAAAAATGCCTTTCTCTTGGCTACAAGATGCAACTAGTGCGGCTACTGATGCAACCAGTGGTGCTACTGATGCTGCTGCAACAGAATGGGCAGAGCCCATTCTTAGTGAAATGCCAGGTTGGTTTGCTTGGATTATGGAAATCATGATGCCTACTACTGAGGTTGCTGTATTTATGCAAAAAATAGTTGTATTTATCGAGATTGGAATTGGGCTTGCAATTATCTTTGGCTTATTTACATGGTTAGCTAATGCAGCAAGTGTCGGCTTCCTAGCTATGTTTACATTATCCGCCATGCTCGGTTGGGATCAAGTATGGGCACTTCCTGGTTCAATCGCTTTAATGAATGGTTCAGGTCGTACTTTTGGTCTTGACTATTGGGTTATTCCTTTTATCCAAAAGAAATTAAGCCGCTTCTGGTACGGAAAAGAGCAGTCGCTCTATCAGGATAAATAAATATTAATGGTTAGCGATAGACTCCTTTTAAAAAAGGGTCTCTCGCTATCCTATTTATAATCATGTATAATTGAACGCAAATTTATTAAATACTTGCGTTCTTTTTTTCACATCAGAATGGATAAAACTCCATCCACTGAGCCGGATAACCGCACTAAGGAAGGCTGCGAAGTATTCATATCGCAAGAATAAGCACTTTTCTTATTCTGAAACACAATCTCCAAAAAGAGCTAATGACGTAATCACTTTAAGACACTAAGAGTAAAAAACAAACAAAAACGTATTTTTCGAATAAGATCAAGATTCCCTCTAAACATTGAAAGGGAGAATGGAAATAGAAACTCTGATCATCCTATTAAAACCAGTGATATTATCATTTTTATTCTATTAACCCTTATTTCCTTTTTGCCTTTTGCTGTTTTTACTTGCTAACAAATGTGAGTAAATGGAAAATAACTCATCATGGTAGAGTATGAAGTATATTAACCTTTCAGAACATGTTAGACTACAGTTATAGAAGCATTTAATCTGGTGACTCATGATCATGAAATAAATACTAATGAAACTATCTAATCGAAAAGGTCAATCTAAAAGCAGTACCACATAACCAGATCCAATCTATAAAAACAAGCATTTTGCACAAAGTTGGACAAACAATAGTCTTCGTGTCGCATCAGCTTGTAATTGATATTCAAAATACGGTGAATAATACTTTTGATGATAACCAGATCGATATCATCAGTTCTTAAACAGATACTTTAGGATGGTGATTAGCAACATGACTAAAAATCAGCGACTCGTTTATATTGCACTATTAGCAGCACAAGCTGCTATTATTGGTCTGATTGAACGTTCTATACCTTCTCCGTTTTTCTTTGCACCTGGTGCCAAATTAGGTTTATCCAACATCATTACATGCATGGCTCTTTATACACTATCAGTAAAAGATGCCAGTAAAGTTGTCCTCGTTCGTTTAATTTTAGCAGCTTTATTAGGTGGCACTTTATCTACTTTTATCTATAGTGCCTCAGGTGCCTTGCTCAGCTTTTTAGGTATGTTATTGATTAAAAAGATGTCATTCCTTTCTATTAGCTTAATTGGAGTAAGTGTGACTGGAGCCGTGCTACACAATATTGGGCAATTAGTTATCGCAAGTTGGATTGCTCAAACGTGGACTGTGATGCTTTATTTACCGGTTCTATCATCGATTGGAATTTTAACAGGTTTTGCAATAGGTATTGCTGCCAACTATTTACTAACACATGTTGATCAATTGCATTATTATATGTACCTAAAATCAAATTAAGTGACAAAGTATGAAAGAGGTTTATAACATGGAAATCCATCCGATTTGGCATGATTACCCCAAGCTCAATAAGCACTTATTGAAGGTCAATCAAGTCATCGATACACATATTCGTATTAAAGATAAAAAGATTCAAGTCATATTAAAAGAAACAATGAATGCCGGTGGTAAGCTATTACGCCCCGCTTATGCATTACTTTGTAGTGAAATCGGCCCTGATTATGACCAAGACAAAGCTATTGCTATAGCTGCGGCTTTAGAGACCTTACACATTGCCACACTTGTCCACGATGATGTGATCGATCAAGCAGATAGTCGAAGAGGAAAAGCAACACTTCACCGCTTGCATGATAATAAATTTGCAATCTATGCGGGTGATTATTTATTCTCTGTCTGTTTTTCAATCTTATCAAAGTATTCAAGTTCTCTTTCTCACGTCGCATACAACAGTCGGAGTATGGAGAAGATTTTAATTGGCGAACTCGATCAACTGCATTCAAGATTTCAACCACCTAAAAGCGTTAAAAGCTACTTATCAAGAATTTCAGGGAAAACAGCCCAGCTTTTTGCTTTGAGTTGTTATGCTGGAGCAGTCGAAAGTCATGCAGGCCAACAAGAAATTCGCCATGCATGGAATATGGGACATTATATTGGAATGGCTTTTCAAATCATTGATGATATTTTAGATTATCAAGGAGATATGGAGGAGATGGGTAAGCCCGTTATGGCAGACGTTCAACAAGGTATTTATACACTACCTTTAATCTATGCAATGTTAAATGAGCCGGAGAAGACCTCAGCTATTCTAGCTAAAGAGCGACCTTTTTCTGACCAAGATCTTACACAATTAACAATGATTATTAGCCAAGCTAAAGGCGTTGAAAAAGCCAAAAGACTTGCTGAACGCTATACCTCTAAAGCTTTACAGCAATTAGATAAATTGCCTGATGGAAATTATAAAGATACCTTACGTCAATTAACCCTTCAAATATTAAAGCGAACAACCTAAGAGGCTGTTCGCTTTTCTTATTAATAAATTATTCAACTGTTGTTTCGCCTTCTACTGTTCCATTAATCTCTGCAGATGCTTCATAGTCTTCATTAGCAAAAGTAAGATCGCCTGTTACTGTAGATGATTCATCTAATTGGAAACCATCAGCTTCTACGTATACATCACCAGCTAACGTTCCGCCTTGGAAGTTTAAGTTTTCACTTTGGACAACAAGTCGAGGTGTTGTGATAGTATATTGTTCTTCAATATTGTGATCCTCATCTTGTGTATAAGGTGCAAGTTTACGATAAACATCGCTACTTTCATCATCTTTATCGTGGAATGTACCTGCAACAACTAATTCATTCTCTAAAGTTACATCCTCAGTTGGGAGGATAATCCAAGTTCCATCTTCAGCTGCAGCAGCATGCATACCATCTTCATCATTAACAAAAGAAGCTGCAGTCACTACATCTTCTTCTTCAGTTGTATCGTCAGCTGTGTCACCATCAGCTCCATCATCGTTACCACCACATGCAGCTAACAAACCAACTGCTAAAATCATAGCTAAAAATAATTTAAATTTCATCTCTTGTCCCCTGCTTTCTTTTTAAATAAAGTTTGTACATTAATGTACAAACTTTATAATACCATGTTTTTATATATTTGCATATATAAATATATAAAATATTGATAAGTTTACTAACTAACTTTGACAACTTGTTCACAATTAAACATAGAAAAGTTACTATCGCACACTTCTCGTGAAGATAGTAACTTTTTTGTTTGAATAAATTTATATCATTAATTATAAATGCAATAAATAATTATTTATCTTAGGTTTATTAAACAGCAAATTAACCTTTTTTAGCACCTCTTCCTCCACGCTTTGATTCAGTGTGCTTACGTAAAGAGGCCAAGCGATCTTCAGAATCCTTCAGAAACCGGTTCATTTTTGACTCGAAATTTTCCGTCCGGTCTTGATGGCTGGCTTGTGGCTTGCGCCGACCTTGATTAGGATTACTTTTAGCCTTTTTAATCGATAAACCTATCTTTCCATCTTTTTCGACATTAATGATTTTTACAGTGACCTGATCACCAACAGTCAAATGCTCATTAATATCTTTAACATAATTATCGGCAACCTCACTAATATGAACGAGTCCTGTTTTTCCCTCACCTAACTCAACAAACGCTCCAAAGTTAGTGATTCCTGTTACCTTACCCTGCAATTTGCTGCCTACTTCGATTGACATAAAGACAATGCTCCTCCTTAAGATTTTAAAAACAGATATACTACTTACCTATATTATAGCCAAGCAATGAAAACTATGTCAATAAGCAGGCGCCTCTTCCAGGAGCTTAAAAACGATTTCTCCTTCTTCAGTAAAGAAGTAATTGGTTTTAGCAATTCGTAAAACATAAGATTCATCTTCTAATAATTTTATTTCCTCTAACAGTGATGTTTCTTCTGTCTTTAATTCCTGCTTTTCTTGTTGTAAGGCTTCATATTCCGCTTGTTTCTCCGCATAAAGCTCTCTTTGATTCATATGATACATAAACAGACTAAAGAAGGAGATCAAGACAATCATGCCTAATAAAGTGAGTCTTCTTCTTAAAAGGCGTTTTCTTTTACGCTGTCGTTCCATATGTGCATCATATTGATTCATATATGGAGAGTTTATTCGAGACACCTTTTCTTCTCTTTTCCTCATTACATGATATCCTCCTTTAGTCTTTTTTTCGATTAATAACTATATTCTCTATCTTACTATAGATTCCTGCTAATGAAACTAAGTATTTTTTCACATTTTCAGGTATAAGCCTAAAAATAGGCCCTAAGACCCATTTAATTATTTTAAAGAAAAAGGAAAAGATATAGGTTAATATAAGTATAACCATATTTAATAAAGATAAAAGGATTTGACCAAAGAATACTATCGGTTTGATTAGTAGTAAATGAATCGTACGCCCAATCAGCTTAAAAATCTGTATAAATAGCTCAATAACCTTTTCTAATATAGCTTGGTAAAGCCGACGAAGACTAAAAAAATAAAACCAAAAACCACCAATAATCGCCAAAATAAAATAGAGACGAACTTGTCCACCATTTATTTTAACCAAGCTATAAAAAATCAGTAAGCTTTGGGCGAGCCAAAATAAAAATTGGAATAAAAAGCGGGGCAAAATCTTAGTCTGAAACATTTGAATAATGCGTTCATTTGTATCAAACATACAGCCTAAATAAATTCCCACTAAAAGCATACTGAAGAAAGAGGCAAATTGAATCTCAATGGTCATTTGAATAATTTCCCGAGAAAGCTTTTTGTTTGATCATTTTGGTGATCATCCAAATAGGAAAAATCAATTAGCTTACCCTTGATCTCTACCTTTCCTTGTGCGACATCTAATGTTTTAATTTGGAGGTTTTCTCCTCTAATCATCAGATAACCTAGTACTGTTTCTAATAGAAATTCTTCATTGTCAAAGCTATCAACTTCTTTAACCCCAGTGATCTCAATCACTCGCCTATTACGCACTTTAACCTCATGTTCTGTTGACTGTCCAGGTGTTAAGTAATGGTTCGTTTCTTGTAACATTTGAGTCCCTCCTTTAATATCAATAATATGATATGTACGAGGAACTCAATCTAGAACAGATTAATAAGACACAATATAAAGTTTTAAGATCTTTGATTTTATAAATTCATACAATTATCTTTCCCTCTTTTGAATAGTATAAAACAAAGACGCTAGTACTGTATTAAAAATCTACCCCTTTTGATGAGAGAGTGATCAAAATCTCAATATCTCAAGTTTCCCAAAAGTAAAAGAACAGCTTCTTGTGAGATTATTCGTAGAAATAATGATCCTATTATATTGCTATTTTTGACCATAATAAGCATTATCGCCATGCTTGCGATAATAATGTTTATCCAATAAATAAGAATCGATTGGATCAATTTTGGCATTTAGAATCTCCGTACCTGAAGCCATCTCTGCAACTTCATCTAAGATAATGCTATTCAACACAGCTTTTTCCGCTGTTTCCCCCCATGTGAATGGCCCATGGCCATATACAACAACAGCCGGACATGCTAAAGGATCGATAGCTCTTTCTTTAAAGGTTTCTACAATGACATTCCCTGTTTCTAACTCATAAGCTGTTTCAATCTCTTCTCTTGTCAATTGACGTGTACAAGGAATAGGACCATAAAAGGTGTCAGCATGAGTTGTCCCATAAGCTGGTATATCCCTCCGAGCCTGGGCCCACTTTACCGCCTGCATAGAATGCGTGTGAACGATAGCATTAATAGCTTTAAAATGTTTATATAAAACGACATGGGTAGCCAGATCTGAAGATGGATTTAAACTATCCTCTTCCAGAAGATTTCCTTCTAGATCAATAACTACCATGTCTTCTACTTTCATTATGTCATATGATACTCCACTAGGTTTAATAACAATTACACCTAGTTCTCGATCAACTTCACTGACATTCCCCCAAGTTAATTTAATCAAGCCTTGTTTGGGTAATTCGAGGTTTGCTTCATATACGCGCTGTTTCATCTCTTGAATCGCCTTTTTTCTATCCAAAATACCCCGCCTCTCTCAATTTTGGCAATAAAAATTGTTTAGCCTTTTCAATTTCTGCTGCCGGTTGTTCGTTCATTTCACTCCACATTTCAACAACAAATGGACCATTATAATTCAATCGTTTTAGAATTTTTAAACAACCAATAAAATCAACGCATCCTTTTCCAAAAGGCACCTCTTTAAATTTCCCTTCGCTATTCTCTGTTACAGCAATGGTATCCTTTAAATGAATTTGAGATATCTCTTTTATCCCTTTTTCAATTTCATAACCCACATCATTTTCCGGCCACGCTGACAAGTTCCCTATATCTGGATAAACTTGTAAATAAGGAGAGGGAATTTGTTCTTTTATTTTTAAATACTTTGTAATTGAATTGATAAAGGGGTCATCCATAATCTCAATAGATAAAATAACTCCTTTAGAGGAAGCCATTGAAACAGCCTTTTTTAAGTTTTCTATAAACCATTCACGACTCATCAACGATTTATCTTCATAGTAAACATCATAACCCGCTAATTGGATACAGCGAATGCCTAAATCAGAAGCTAAATCAATCGCTTTAGTCATGATTTCCAATCCTTTAGCTCTATTTTCTGGATCTGCTGATCCAAAAGGATATCTACGGTGGCCACTTAAACACATTGAAAGAATTTTAACTCTTGTATCATAAATAGCGTCTATTATCTCTTTACGATCTTTCTGACTCCATTCAAGGCGTGCAAGGCGTGCATCCGTTTCATCAATAGACATTTCGACAAAATCAAAGCCTAACTCTTTAGCAAACTCTAGTCGTTCACGCCAACTAATATCTTTAGGAGTTGCCTTTTCATAGATTCCTAAAGTACTCATTCTATTAACTCCATCCCTTCACTCATTTCATTAAGTTCTTCCCAAGCTGGTTGTAAAATTGATAACATATTTTTATACGTAGAATACTTTTTATTATAAATAGCGTGTTCTTTCAAATTGGGTTGATAACTGCCTTTCACTTTAACGATCTTATCTACAGCTTCAGTTAGTGTTTGATAGCAGTTTACTGCTATCGATGATACAATTGCACCACCTAGTCCTCCTAGTTCAGTACCATATACAGTTTCTATGGGCAAACCTATAATATCAGCAAAAATTTGCACCCATTCAGAAGAGTTCACTGCACCTCCAGATATTCTAACCGCACTCGGCGAATAGCCTAATTCGTCTATTAATTGCTCAATATGATAACGATGAGCAAAAGCAATGCCTTCATATACTGATCTAATCATTTTAGATTTGGTTGTTGTACTTGTTAACCCCATGAAACAACCTTGTCCTTTAATATCAATTTGACTACCATACAAAAAAGGAAAAAATATCAGTTTTGTATAGGCAGCATTGGTTTGCTTCAAAAATTCCTCTAATAATTCATAGATGGTCTGTCCAGAAGCTTGAGCGTTTTCTTTCTCAGCATCCATCAACATATTAATGATGATTTCTAAATTACCTGCTGAAGTGGGGCTTGAAGCCTCTAACAAATACAGGTCATTAGGAAATAAAGAGTTCATAAGACCACTCTTTCGATTCGCACTTTCCTTCGATGGGAAAATATTTATATTCCATGTGCCTGCAATGATATTAAAATATTGATTATTTAATACACCCGCTCCTAATGTACATGCATGAATATCAAACAGCCCGCCAACGACTGGAGTACCAGGTTTTAAACCCGTTATTTTAGCTGCTTGTTTAGTGACTAAACCCGAAATATCTGTACAATTAACCAATTCAGGCAAAGCATGTTGAATATCTTCAATACAAAAAAATTCTAATAATCTATGATCATATTCTTTCGTTTCTAAATTAAGTAGATTATTACCAGAAGCGTCCCCTCTTTCTTGTTTGACCTCATTAGTCAGCATGAAACGAATAAAGTCTTTTGCCGATAAGACATAGCCGATTTGATAGTAAGCCTCCGGTTCATGTTCTTTTAACCAATTTAGTAGAACTGGACTTTGTGACGATACCACATGTTGCTGGCTGATATCCCAAATCGCCTCAACCTTATTTTCAAATTCAAGTGCTTTATTATTTCCCCGCTCATCTATAGAAAGTATTCCGTTATGGAAAATTTGTTTATCATGATCCAACAAATATAACCCTTTACCATGGCCTACACAGGAAACAGCGACGATATCCTCCCCAGTCAAACCGGATTTTTCAAAGACATCTTGAATAGCTAAACAAATCGAATCCCATAAATTTTGTAAATTAATTTCCCGAAAACCAGATTTACACTCAATTTTTTTAGTCAAAAAAGTGGATAGACTACATTGCTTTCCTTTATCATCAAATATCATTGCTTTTGTATTGGTTCCACCATAATCAATACTTAGAAAGTATTTAGTCATTTGCTATTTCCTTTCTTCACTAAATTAATAACCCCATCATTAATCAAATGGCTGCTAGGCTAGTATCTCAACACAGGCAAATAAGGAAGTAAATTTAACAAGCCATAAAATCCATAACTTATTAAACTTACTCCTCTTGTTTTTTATAATCTCTCTTTGATACTTACACGCTTAAACCCTTCTGGGTAACCATCCACTTTATGACCAACAATGGTGTATTCCTTATCAGCTCCAGTGAAGGAATTTTCTAGTTCAAGATAAGCATGCGGTTCAAATAATGGTGAAGCGCTAAAGTCCGCTTGCCCTGTTCCGGAGGCATGAGTAAATGTATAAGCCACACTTTGGTCTTTAAAGTTCTGTAGACCGTGCTCCAACATGCCTTCCATAGCTGCCTTCATCGTATAGTGTGTTGAGCACATGACATAACCCAGTTCTGTCAATTGATCCATGGTTACGGATGGTACACCGTTATCTGCCCGTACATCCGCGAATATCTTCCAACCGGGAACGACTTTAGCTAATTCTTTTGCTTGCTCTAAATTTGTGATTTTTACCATCATGGCTAATTCCGCTCCTAGATCCATGGCTGCTTTCAAGCGCTCGCAACCTTCTTTCATTTCCTCTGGAATGGCCGGATCGGCATTGGTTCGAGCAATTAACATACAGTTTGTCCCTTCCAATGCTGATAGGGCTGCTTTGACTTTGGCTAAATATTTATCTCTCGGTAATAGTTTTGTCGTATCTTCCATATCGCCAGCATCTTCTAATTGAATCGCAGCCGCTCCTGCCATCGCTAGCCTTTTAGCTGAACGGTACACAGCTAAAGGACCGCCGAAACCATCTTCAATATCTGCTATCAAGGGCATTGAACTCGTTTGTGATACACGGCTAACTACCCACTCAAGATCGGTTAAATTGGTTAACCCATAATCAATAACACCATTCATACTAATCGATACTTCCCCACCGCTTAAAAGACTTACCGGAAACCCACACATTTCTACAGCACGATTTGATGCACAATCATAGACACAAGGAACTAAGAAACATTGCTTTGACTCTTCTAAAATTTGTTTTAATGTTTTTTGACTGGCCATGTTTATTTCTCCTTTATTTTTAATTAGTTTGTCAACTTACTGAATCACACCGGATATAACATATTTCCTAAAATAAGCGCTACCGCTAAAGCAATTAACGTAATTAAAACAGTAGTAACAAATAAATGTTTATAACCTTCTTTATAGGAAATACCTGATATAGCTAACACAGCAACAACCCCACCACTATGTGGAAGACTATCTAAGCCTGTTGATGCTATAGATCCAATCCGATGTAAAATTTCCGGATTGACACCCATTGCTATAAAAGGTTCAGCTAAAACGTTTAAAGTTATTGATAATCCACCCATGCCTGAAGCATTCAAACCACACAATAATGTAGTTGCAATAGCAAAGATAATAAGCGGGTTTCCACCAGATTGGCTGAAGTTTAGGACAGAATCAACAATCGTAGTAAATCCTGGTGTTATACTAATAACACTACCAATCCCAACAATAGCAGATGCTGTAATAGTTACTGTCGCTGCACCAGTAGCTGCATTTGCAATTGAATCTTTAAGGTTTGGAATATCTCTAAGGTTTTTAAAAAATACTACAACACACATTAATATGCCTACTAATAAAGCAACAGAAATATCTGTTTTAAAAACATTTAATACGACCGTAATAGAGATGAGTGGCAACAGGGAAGCTAACGAATTAGGTAATACACCTTTTGACTCTAGTTCATCTGCTTGTTCTAAAACTTTATTCGTTTCACTATCTGCCGTGAAGCCCAATCCTTTTTTTCTTGATTTTTTCACTTCAAAATCAAAATAAATCATTGTTAGTACAAGGGTTGTCCCTGCTGCAATAATCCCAACCATAGGGGCAGCCATGGCTGTCGTATCAAGAAATGTGGTCGGAATAATATTAATAATTGCAGGACTTCCTGGAAGCATATTCACCCATGTGAAAATTCCTGCACCAATTACTCCTGGAATAAGAGCTCTTGGTAAATTAGCTTCTCTAAATACTGCTAATACAATTGGATAAAGGGCAAAACAGGCAACCATTGCTTGGACTCCACCATATGTCAATAATCCACCTGCAATGATGATGGCAGGGATAGCTCTTTTCTCCCCTAATTTCTCTATAATCAATTGTGAAATGGATCTAGCTCCTCCACTTATATCCATCAATTTTGATAAAATCCCTCCTAGCAACAACATCAACCATGCAGATTTAACAAAATCAGCAAAACCCGTTACGTAATCTTCCGTAATAGTTTGTACAATCGGCACCCCACTAAATGCCGCAATAAGGATAACAGTGATTAAAGCAGCAATTGTTATAGGAACTTTTTTCAGAGTAAGCACCAGTAAAACAATAAGTGAAGCTACAATAATTATCATGTCCATATGTTGTTTCCTCTCCTTTTGTCCTTTTTATAATCTCTCTTTGATACTTACACGTTTGAACCCTTCTGGGTAACCATCCACTTTATGACCAACAATGGTGTATTCCTTATCAGCTCCAGTGAAGGAATTTTCTAGTTCAAGATAAGCATGCGGTTCAAATAATGGTGAAGCGCTAAAGTCCACCTGACCTGTTCCGGAGGCATGAGTAAATGTATAAGCCACACTTTGGTCTTTAAAGTTCTGTAGACCGTGCTCCAACATACCTTCCATAGCTGCTTTCATCGTATAGTGTGTTGAGCACATGACATAACCCAGTTCTGTCAATTGATCCATGGTTACGGATGGTACACCGTTATCTGCCCGTACATCCGCGAAGATCTTCCATCCGGGAACGACTTTAGCTAATTCTTTTGCTTGCTCTAAATTTGTGATTTTTACCATCATGGCTAATTCCGCTCCTAGGTCCATGGCTGCTTTCAAGCGCTCGCAACCTTCTTTCATTTCCTCTGGAATGGCCGGATCGGCATTGGTTCGAGCAATTAACATACAGTTTGTCCCTTCCAATGCTGATAGGGCTGCCTTGACTTTGGCTAAATATTTATCTCTCGATAATAGTTTTGTCGTATCTTCCATATCGCCAGCATCTTCTAATTGAATCGCAGCTGCTCCTGCCATCGCTAGCCTTTTAGCTGAACGGTACACAGCTAAAGGACCGCCGAAACCATCTTCAATATCCGCTATCAGGGGCATTGAACTCGTCTGTGATACACGGCTAACCACCCACTCAAGATCGGTTAAATTGGTTAACCCATAATCAATAACACCATTCATACTAATCGATACTTCCCCACCACTTAAAAGACTTACCGGAAACCCACACATTTCTACAGCACGATTTGATGCACAATCATAGACACAAGGAACTAAGAAACATTGATTTGACTCTTCTAAAATTTGTTTTAATGTTTTTTGACTGGCCATGTTTATTTCTCCTTTATAATTTCATTTTTTGTTTTTATATAATTAACCGCTTTCATTTTATAGAGCAAACCTATTAAGAGTGCCTTAGGTTTGCGTACATTTCTATTTTTAACATTAAACTTGAAACCCAATAACTACGATAGAATCGTAAATTTATCAATTTACAACATGAATGGGTTTATTCATAAAGAAATAGGAAATCAAATTATTGGATGCTTCTTCAGCAATTACCCTTCTGCCAGCAACTGTTCCAGTACCTGCATGAGGGGCCATAATGACATTGTCTAATGAGCGCAATTCAGCAGAAACCGTCGGCTCAAATTCAAATACATCAAGTCCTGCACCTGCTATCTCATAATTTTTGAGCGCTTTTACTAAATCAGCTTCTTTAATGATCGGGCCTCTTGCTGCATTGATAATATATGATGTCTTTTTCATTTTTCTAAAGGCATCATCATTAAAAATCCCTTTTGTTGTGTTCAATAATGGCACATGAATAGTTAATACGTCTGAAGTCGTTAACAATTCTTCAAAATCGACAAATTCGAAACCTAATTCTTTCTCTACATCAACTGATAATCTTGTGGCATCGTTATAAATCACACGCATATTAAAAGCTTGGGCAATTTTCGCAACCGTTTGGCCAATCCTCCCCATACCGAAAATACCAAGAGTTGTATTGTCCAATGATAATCCTTGATATTTCTCATGGCTGACATCAATCCAATTTCCTTCTCGGACCACTTTGTCGTAAAAAGATAACCGCTTAGCAGCTGCTAGTATTAATGCAAATGTCATTTCAGCAGTTGGAATACGAACCGATTGCGGTGAATTTGAAACAATAATACCCTTAGATTTTGCATATTCAATATCTACATGATCAAAGCCGACTCCATTTACTGAAATTACTTTTAAATTTTTCCCTGCATCAATAAGTTCTTTATCAGCTTTCATTCCCATTAAAAGCAGACCATCATATTCATTCAAATGCTCTAATACGTATTCACGACTAAATTCATCTTTAGAGTAAGTCACATCACATTTTTCACGTAACTCATTTAATCCGTCTTTTGAAACAATACCTGTAACAAGTATTTTAGGTTTTGCCATTTTAAGATTCCTCTCTTTCTATTTCGTATATAGCAACTTCATTTATTTCATTATTTGCTGACGCAATGAAAGCGCGGCCATTTTTATTAAATGCTAAACAGTTACTAGATCCAACATTTCTATCAATTATTGTTTCTTTTAAATTACCATTGACTATTTCTAATAGCATTAAGTCACGTTTTCCACCACGATAACCAAACACAAAGTATTTTTTATCATTAATTATTGTTTTACCTAGTGCATGACCAAATGATGCGAGGTATGGTAGTTCTGAAATTTTTTCTGAAAAATCATGATTATAAAGACGTAGATATGGACCATGGAAACCTTGAATAATTAGATACTCGTTTTTACCATCATTATTAATATCCATGTCGATCATATCGCTTGTTTCTTCAGAGAATAACTTCGTTAATTTCAGCTTTTCTCCATACCATCCCTCCCATGGATATTCTAATTTAAAGACTCCTTCTTCCCCAGAAAAAAGGGAAAAACCTTCTTCTTTTAAAGCCTTATACCCATGGTTTTTTGTAATCTTGGCTTCTAATGTCTGAATTTGTTCAATTTTATTATTTTCTTTATCGAATTCACCAATGAATACATCACCAGGACTACTCCAATCTTCAATAGAAGACTTAGAGCGAGCAATCGTACAGCCTATAAATAATAATTGCTTATTATTTAATTGAATAAGATCAAAGCGATGTAAATATGGAAATTCCATAACTTCAGTAATATCCCAACAAGTACCATTGAAGGTCCCTCGAATAATACGACATTTTTTAGCATCAAAGCCAGGATAAAATTTCTGGGTCGCTAAAAAATCTAATGTTCCTGGAATATTTACTAGTGTCATCGTTCCACCAATATTTGGCCAAACGATAGATTTTTTATAGCCTTCATTCAAATCATAAGCAAAGCATTCCTTTTTGACTTCAGAGGCCACCAATAAAAAATCATAATGATCATCTTTTAAACGCAATAATGCATAACAAGAATCTAATTGGTCCGAAAACTTTTTATTTATTATCAAAGAACACCAAAACCTCCCTAAAATCAATTATAAATTTTTTCCAACAAGTAAATATTTTAGTTAACCGGTTAACCAATATGTGCTAAAAAAAACAAACTAGAAAGAGCTCTCTTTGTTTGTAATTTCATCATAAACGATATATAAACAAAAAACAAGCCTTTTTATCGCTTTAATTAATGATAAATTCCTTAAAAAGGATCCACCTTTTAGTTTCATTAGACTTTAGATTGGGATAGTTTAGTTAACCGGTTACCTAAATAGGGGTTTCTATCTATGATGTAGATAAATTTATTCAGCAATAAAAAAAGACATAGAGTTATTCTCTTCATCGAAAATAATTCCATGTCCAGTAGATTTAAAATAATTAATCCAACAAAAATGTTACTATCACTTATAAATAATTACTATATTGATCCGCGAATAACAATTTCTGTCGGTACTTCGAACGTTTGTGCCTGTGGATTATCTATATAATTTTCACGTCTTTTCAATTTTGTAATTAATGTTAAAGCGGCTTTTCTACCAATTTCATATGAATCCTGTTTTATACAAGTAATCCCTGGTCTTAAAACCTTCATCCAGTCTAAATCCTCATAAGATCCAATACCATAATCCTCGGGATAAGTATAACCAAGAGTTTGAATAATTTCCATAAAGGACAACAGTGTGGGACCATTTACTGTGAAAAAACCAGGCTTTGACTTGCTTTGATTAAAAATATTTATTATTTTTTCTTGAAATTCTTCTTTGTTTTCAAGGACTAGCAAATTACTATCATTGGATAATTCCATTGCTTTTTGAAAGCCTTGATAACGTTGTTCTCTTGTAGATATTCCTTCTATTGGAATGGTCACAAAATAAATATCTTGATAGCCTTTGTGTTGCATCAGTTTAATAAATTTATAAATTGCATTCTCATTATCAGAAACAATCGTATCTATATTTATTTGTTTAGACTCCCTATCAACCATAACGGTATTTCGATTATCAAGAGTCTTTATTAATGGATTATCCGCAAATACAGCATCTAGAATAACACCCGAAACATTTTGTTGTTTTAAACGATTAAGATTATCCATTTCCATTAGTAAGTCATTATCAGAATTTGTGAAATTAACTGTATAACCTTCTTCTCGGCAAGTATCATGAATACCTTTCATAACTGCTGAAATAAATGGATTAGTTATATCAGCAATTACAACTCCTATCGTTTTGTAATCACTTGTTGCTAAACCTTTAGCTACAACACTCGGTTGATAGCCAGTTACATCAATAACCTGCTTAATGGCATTTTTGGTTTTATCAGACATTTTTGCATAGTTACCATTTATATAATGCGACACTGTTGTTGTAGAAACTCCAACTAATTTAGCGATATCTTTAATAGTTATTTTTCTAGACATTTTTTCACCTAATATTAATAGTTTTTAACAATTAAAATCTTAAAATATGTATCCTTATTTATAAAATTAATGTCATTAGCGTTGCATAAAAACATTTTTTACTTGTCAAACGATTAAATGATTGTCAAATTGCTATAAGTTAAAATTTACCATCTGCTTCTGATTTTTAAATTTAAAAAAGTGAACAGTGAACGAAAAGTAGCCCTTATCCACAATTTGGTATTTCACTCTTTTATTAAACAAACAAAGGATCAAAATCAAGTGTGTCTAAATGTTCCACCTCACCTTCGCTATATTGTTTCATAAGGATTTGAAACTCGTGTTCATAATCATATTTTCTTCGTCCTTTTGACGTGCGAGTGGGTGGGCGAAACAACGCTTTTATGAATGTCTCATAACTTTCAAATAGCAGGTTTTTTAACGTCTTTTTGATCGTGAGAAGACGCCCTTTAAACCCAGTGTTATCTTGAATTAAAACGGTTAAACAATAAGTAATCAGGGCCATCCAAATTTGATTGTAAACCGCATTTTGGCTTTTACCATAGAACGTTTTTATTTTTAAATGTTGCTTCATCCATTTGAAAAATGTTTCTATTTTCCAACGATAACGATAGAGATCACCGATTTCTTTCGCGGATAAGCCAAAACAATTCGTGACAATCGTTACGCTGTTACCCTTGGTGTCTTCTGTCTCGATTAATCGTAGGGGCTGAATCATTTTGGTTCCAGATGTCTCGTTACCTAAATAAACATCTTGGTCTTTAAAAATGAGTTGATCTGGATCTGGAACTTGCTCTGAAAGCACTTCAATGTCTGCGTTCTTTTTAAGTCGTGTGACAAACTGGATATCTGAAAGACAAAGCTTTTCAAATTGTTTGTAATCCATATAACCTCGATCAAATAGATAAATTGCATCTGGATCACGATCAATTAATTCATCCATTTGCGAACGGTCCGAATGGATCGCTGGCAGTAACTTAGCTTGATCGGGTATGGTGTGATCTTTCGTGACAATGACTTTTAAGTGTAACCGAACACCTGCTTTAGTCTTTCGAAAGGTCGCCCAAGGGTACTGACTTAAACTCATACTCATTGTGCTTGAGTCAATCACATTTAAACGCGTGATGTCTCGTAAAAAAAGTAAATGGTAGGACATTTTCACCTGAATTTTCTTTGTTAAAAACCGAAAGATATTCTCAAACATTTCAGAGGGCAATTCACTTAATTTTCGAGACAGTTGTGACGTACTGATACTTTCAAATCCTATTTGTTTTTTAAGATCAGCCTTATCTTTTGTTTGTTTTGAAACGCTTGTTAAACTGTCTGTGTCACAGAGTTGAGCAATAATCATTAGTTTAAAGAATCGATAAGCCGTCAGCTTTTTGACATACTTATCAAGGTTCTCGACATGGCTCAAATCTAAAAGTGTTTGTTCATCAATCAGTTTTAGCACTTCACTAATTGTAGATTTTATGGTATTCTTGTCCATGATATGGCTCCTTATTTTTTGGGATTTGGACAGAGCTACCAAACCTAATTATAAGGAGTTTTTTCTATTTTTTGAAATATTTCGAAAAACCACTTGACATTTTGAAAAAATGTTTATGCAAAGCTAATGAATTAATGTATAAAATTTACTTATTTAAATGTTAAATAGCTTAAATTGACAAACAAAATTTAGAAATTTACAACTATATTATAACTTATTATAGAACTAAATACGAACAAAGCCCAAGCCTGTTTGAGTCAGCCAATCTAGATCTGTATTTCAAAAGAGAAAAACAGCATATGCGTTAAAAAACTTTACATCACCTATTTGACTACTTACTTGACTATAATGATATATGAGTCAACGTTAATTCATATTGAGTTAGTTGAATCATTTTTTAGACTTCTGAGTAATCTTGTCGTTAATATGCATTCTCAAAAAAGTATATATAATTAAAAATAATAAATATTTAAGACACTAATTAATAATTTAGGATAAACTTTAAAAATATATTGCTAATCTTCCTTTCTTAGTTGCTCTTCTTTGATAATGGAATAGAGCATGGCTGCTTCTTCTTTTCGAGTTGACTCTTTTAATTCATTCACTTTGAGAGTGACAATTTTTTGACCAAATTGGATAACTAGCTCATCACCAACTGCAACTATAGATGAAGCCTTTGCTCGATTCCCATTGATTGTAATTCGACCTTGATCTGCAACTTCTTTGGCCAACGGTCTTCTTTTAATTAATCGAGATACTTTTAAAAATTTATCTAATCTCATATCACTATTCTCCTCCGATAAACCCGTTTTCTTTTGCTTCTTCCCATATTTCGTCTAATTCTTTTAATGTTAGCTCAGACATATCTTGATCCTGCTTGGCTAAACGTTGTTCAATATATTGAAAACGTTTAATAAATTTCTTATTCGTTTGCCTTAAAGCTAGGTCACTATTTACTTTATAATGACGCGCTAAGTTAACCACTGAAAATAATAAGTCGCCTAGTTCCTCCTCTATTTCCACTGTTTTCTTTCTAGACATAGCCTCACTAACTTCTTGTAATTCCTCTTGAATTTTATGATAAACAGCTTTAGGATCCTGCCAATCAAAGCCAACTTTTGCGGCTTCCTTTTGTAATGCATCTGCTGTTACTAAAGTAGATGTTGATTTCGGAATTCGATCGAGCTTTGATACTACCTTTTCTTTTCCTTGTTCTTCAGCTTTTATCGCTTGCCAATTAGTCACAACAGCATTCACATCATTTACCGCCACATCGCCAAAAACATGCGGATGTCTACGAATCATTTTTTCTACGATTGAACGAATGACATCATCGATGGTAAAGTAACCATGATCTGCACCAATCTGACTATGCAACATGACTTGTAGTAGAACATCACCAAGCTCTTCAATCATATGAGCATCATCCTCCTCATCAATCGCATCAATCAACTCATAAGCCTCTTCAATTAAATAGGGTCGGAGGCTTTCATGGGTTTGCTTCTGATCCCAGGGACAACCACCGGGACCTCTTAAAAGAGCTATAACCTCACGTAATTGATTAAATTGATGGGGCAAACTTTCTTTTTCAACTGGATTGACATAAACACTTGTCAAGTTACTCAAATGAACCTTTTGATCTAGTTCGACTAACTGGATTGCATTTATTTGTTCACTAGAACTTCCAGCAGATTCAACAACAATAATCGGATGTTCTGGAGGCAAATCTTCAAGTAATGTCAATTTAATCTCAGACGCAATGAATTGATCATAAACTTGGCAAAAGATAAGATGACTCGTATAATCAATTTGAGTACGCCCAAAGTTTGTTGCATCTAAAAACTGAAAGCCTTCAATTGGGTCTACATTTATCGCGGTAAATAAATCGTCTAAATAACTTTGACCACCGATAATATTAATTACAACTTCTTCTTGTTCAAGTAATAATTGAACCGTACGCTCCGCTAACATTGGATGACCAGGCACAGCATACCTAATCTTACCTTGCCCTTTTGCTTCACTGATTAATTGATTAACAATCTCCTGATAGACAGCCTCAAATTGATCAGACGATTGGTAAATTGAATCAAACGTTTGATAGTCGATTCCTTCCTTTGTCAATGTTTGAACAACTGGATGATCTGCCGTTCGCACAAAAAGAGGGATTTTTGCTTCAATTAATTTATGATAAATTCCTAAACTAAGCTGTTCGATATCACCTGCACCAAGACCAATCACCTCAATTTGATTCATTTCCTATCCCTCCTTTGGTTAAGTTCTTCTTATACTTCAAACGCAAAATACTAACTACCTTGAATCACTTCTTAGCTACAAATTATGCATCCTTAAAATTTAAAAAAAGGCAAAACCTGACGTTCCTCCTCAGTAAATACAGAAAATTTTACTAAGCTGAAAAAGTAAATCAATATCCCAATAACGATAAAAATAACAAGATACAAAAGCTGTCCCATTCTAGCAAATTGATAAAATAGGGGTTTTGTCAGCGCATGAATTCCAAAGACACTTCCGCCCATTAACGTTAAAGAAAAGATAAATCCCTTCCACGGAATATGAATTCGCTCAGATACAGGTAACATTTTCTTTAATTGAATCAGATTAAGGATTAAAATAAACAACGAAGCTAACACTGTAGCCACGGCTGCACCTGAGATCTGAAATTGAGGAACAAGCAAGAGGTTGAGTCCCCATTTAACAACTACACCTACTAAGACAAATAAAGCAGTCCGAAAAATATGTCCAAGGCCTTGTAGGATAGAAGCTGTTGATATACTTAAAGCAGAAAATACAATTGTTATAGTGAAGATTTGTAAGCTTGTACTACCTAAATTCTCCTTAAATAACAATGTATTAACTTCTGGAAAAAGAATAATTAATCCGATGGTTGCACCGCTAGCTAGATAAAGAGTGAAGCGCCACGTACTTGCAATATAACCTAAGAAACGGTCTTGATCATCTGATAACCTTGCTTTTGTTACAGAGGGGATTAAAGCAAGTGCTAAGGAAGATGCTACAACAATGCCCAACTGAGCTAAAGGCTGGCCTCGATCTAAAACACCTTTTAATATTTGGGCTTCGGCTAATGGCACCCCTGTTCGTCTAAGTAAAGGAATCAGAGTAAAGGCATCGACAAATTGGAGCAATAACAGAAGCATATGATTAATCGCCATTGCTATACCATAACCAATCACAGCTATAAAAAGAGAATGTGCTGTTTGATCCAATCCATTATCAATGGTTTGTCTGTTTGGCTGGCGATACCGATAAATTAATAAAATGATAAGGGCCCCTATACTTCCACCAACACTTGCCCAAGCTGTCCCTATTCCGATATCGTACAAAGAACGATTAAATGTGGTAACAAAAAGAGCCGCACAGATAATTAAACTGACACGAATCACTTGTTCAACCATTTGTGAAAAAGCAGTTGGTGTCATATTACTTTGTCCTTGAAATAACCCTCTCAAGCAGGAAACAAACGG
This sequence comes from Amphibacillus sp. Q70, assembly GCF_052055485.1. Lineage (GTDB taxonomy): Bacteria > Bacillota > Bacilli > Bacillales > Amphibacillaceae > Amphibacillus. The sequence goes on from NZ_CP197171.1 coordinate 1,029,114, forward strand.
GAGCAGCAAAAAGGGAAAAGCACTTGCTCGAATCCCTTCAATGAGTCCCTTATCTCCCATTAAACTAGCAATCAAGGGAGCAAACCAATAAATTAACATAAACAGCGAGAGCGAAAATAACAGTAACTGAATAAAAATTTGGCGCTGAAGCCGTTTGCTTGTAGAGCCAGATTGGCTGGCAATCAATCGTGATATCGCAGCAGGAAATCCATATAAAGCTAAAATCATTACCATACCAATAAAGGGATATATTTGTTGATAAACATAAAAGCCAATATCTCCTGTAATATTTTGCAATGGAATCCGGTAACCGGCACTTAAAACTTTACTCATTAAACCGGCATAGGTAAGTAAAAAAGCACCTTTAAAAAGTTGGCGCTGTTCTGTATGTTTATCCATATAATTAAGACCTTTCTTAACTTCAAAATCACTTATATTATAGCATACCCAAACACATAATACCGCACAACAAACACAGAACCTGCTATTTCTCTTGAATAATCAGTGGAGAAACATTAGGATATTTCTGGGGCGACTTATACTAATTTTTGCGTTTCCTTTATCACATATCACAGATAACCGTTTATTAGAAAAAAAAGACCACTAGAATGTTAACACTCTAATGGTCCTTTTTAACATTATCATTGCATTTGTTTACCTAAAAAGTTTGCAGCAATCTCTAATGTTGTTTTTTCTTCATTTGTCACTTTATCGTCTTTTGAGAAAAGAATGATCGCACCAACAGGGTCGCCATTTGCAATAATCGGCTGAATCACATAAGAAGCATTGATCACCGATTGATCCTTCACTAATTCTAAAGCAACGAACGAGTCTTTTATCAATGGATTACGTTCTTCCATTACACGCTCAATTAAACTTGAAATACTTTTAGTTAAGTAATCCTTTTTATTATTTCCAGCTGCTGCAATAAACGTATCTCGATCAGAAATCAACACTGTTTTATTCAATGAAAGAAACAATGCTTCCGTATATTCTTGAGCAAAATGACCAAGTTCTTGAATTGGAGAATATTTCTTTAAAATAACTTCTCCCTCTCGATCAACGAATATTTCTAATGGATCACCTTCTCTAATTCTTAATGTTCGTCTAATCTCTTTAGGAATAACAACTCGTCCTAGATCATCAATTCTTCTAACAATACCTGTAGCTTTCATATGTTTGACCTCTCTTCTTTAACAGATTAAATTATTTTTTCTACATATGGCTGGCGAAGCGATTAGAAAAACGAAACTTGTTGCAGCAATAGAGTATATAAGCTATTGCTACACTTATAGAAGATGTTCAAAAAGTCCGGTGAAAACGACACATCGAATTTCTTCGTTGGCTTGTTTTTCCGCTACTCATGTATCTAAATAATACAGAGGAAGTCCTGTTAGAAACGTCCACGTCCTGGGATTGGGACTACGGATACTCGTCCTACCAAAGCCATTTTTGGACAACACAGAACTCATCACATCTTGTGAAAGCCCGTTACTTAAAACTTCGCCGCCTCGAACTTCTCGATCCTTTTCTTCCTCCTTTTTGAACATACACTTATACTATTGAATTATATTCCCATCTTCTAATAGTATAAACATTTCAATGTACATTTAGTATGGTTATCCATATCAGGAACTATACATCATTATCGCTTTAATTTTTCCAATGCTGATAAAAATGAGTGAATATACTGATAACGTTCAGGATATAGATTCTTTTGAAATGTAAAGGTGATTTTTAATTTGTTTTGTTCAGTTCCTAATAATATCATCTTACCAAAGTCCATTGCATAATTAAATAACTTTTCTCCATCGATGACTTGACTAGCCTTTTCATCAAAAGTAACGATAATTTTATTTTTGACTTCTTTAATGGTTTCAACACGTTCTGCCTTCGCATTTACTCGTAACTGACAGACACTTAATAAATGCTCAACCTCTTCAGGGTAATCACCAAAACGATCGACCAGCTCTTCTTTAATATCCTCGATTCCTTCGTTACTATCTACTGACTGAAACCGCTTATACATATTTATTTTCTGCTTACCATCTGAAATATAATAATCTGGGATATAAGCTTCGATGGCTAGATTTAATTCAGGTTCAATTGGCTTTTCTTCGTGATTATCTTGATCTAACTTCCTTCTCTCAATCGATTCTTTCAGCATCTCAGAATACATATCAAACCCAACTGAATCAATAAAACCATGCTGCTGGGCACCTAATATGTTACCAGCACCTCGAATGGAAAGATCTCGCATCGCAATTTTAAAGCCTGAACCTAACTCAGTAAATTCTTTAATAGCTTGCAATCTTTTTTCAGCAACCTCAGATAAAACCTTGTCTTTCTGATAAGTGAAATAGGCATAAGCGATTCGATTACTTCGCCCTACTCGACCACGTAGCTGATAAAGTTGACTTAATCCCATTCGATCTGCTTGATCAACAATGAGTGTATTGACATTCGGTATATCTACGCCTGTTTCAATAATGGTTGTACTCACGAGCACATCGTATTCACCAGCTAAAAAAGCAATCATCACATTTTCTAATTCCATTTCGTTCATTTGCCCGTGGGCAACAGCCACTCTTACATCATCAACAAGCATTTCAATTTCTTGTGCCTTTTGTTCAATGTTTTCTACTCTGTTATAAAGGAAAAAGACTTGACCGCCTCGTCCCACTTCTCTTTCAATCGCTTCTCTCAAAAAGATCGGATTGTATTCAATCACATAAGTTTGAATTGGAAAGCGATTAGCTGGTGGTGTTTCAATCACTGACAGATCACGGACACCTAGCATTGACATATGAAGTGTTCTTGGTATTGGTGTGGCTGTTAGGGTAAGGACATCAACATTTGTTTTTAATTGTTTAATCTTTTCTTTATGTTTAACACCGAATCGTTGTTCTTCATCGACAACTAGCAAGCCAAGATCTTTATATATCACATCTTTTGATAGGAGACGATGAGTTCCAATAACAAGGTCAACAATTCCATCTTTTAAACCTTTTAAAGTCATATCTTGCTGTTTTCGGGTTCGGAAACGGCTTAATAACCTTATTTCAACCGGATAATCTTGAAAACGTTCTAAAATGGTTTCATAATGTTGCTGAGCTAAAATAGTTGTTGGGACCAGAATGGCAACTTGTTTTCCCTCCAGTACCGCTTTAAAAGCTGCTCGAATCGCTACTTCTGTTTTACCGTAACCCACATCACCGCAAAGCAATCGATCCATTGGTCTTGACTTTTGCATATCTTGCTTAATTTCTTCTATACTTCTTAATTGATCTTCTGTCTCTTGATAAGGAAACGCATCTTCAAATTCACGTTGCAATAAACTATCTTCACTAAAAGCATAGCCTTTTGTCGCTTCTCGCTCAGCATAAAGCTTGATTAGCTCATCGGCAATATCTTCAACCTTAGATTGGACCTTATTTTTAACCTTTTTCCATTCTGTACCACCCAGCTTATACAGTTTGGGTTCTTTTCCCTCAGACCCAACAAATTTTTGCACCAAATCGATTTGCTCAATTGGGACAAATAAACGATCATCACCGTTATATTTCAAAAGCATAAAGTCTTTATGGACACCCTGAACTTCTAATGTTTCAATACCAACAAAACGGCCAATTCCATGATTAACATGGACAACATAATCGCCTTCTTTTAATTCCTGATAACTCTTCATTCGTTCAGCATTTGATAGTTTTTGTTTTTTCTGCTGGCGCCTTTTAGATTTTGCTTTAAAGAGCTCTTGATCTGTTATTACTGCTATTTTATGAAGGGGTAATTCAAATCCAGCCGTTAGATTTCCAACCATAATCACAGGCTGTAAAATAGGTAATTCAGTTGTTTGATCTGCTAATCCGACTTCAATTTGATAATCTGCTAAGATCGACTGGACTTTTTCTGCACGTTGAGGTGTTTGAGCAAGAAAGATAACAGAATAATTTGCTTTACGCCATCGTTTTATTTCACCCTGTAACAAATTCATCTGTCCATGAAATTGTTGCATCGCCCGACTTGATACGTTAACAATATTTTGTGGAGCTGTATTTGCTACATGCCTTAGGAAAACAGATAAATATATTTTTTGCTGGTTTAAGTTTTGCCAAATATGCTCCCAGTCATAAGAAAAGTTTAAATCTCTAACCACTTTTTGATCAGCTAATAAGGATTCAATAAGTTCTGATTCTTCTTGGTCAAGATACTCAGCTGACTCTTGAATTCGTCCCATTTCATCAAGAAAAACATAACCGTCTTCCCCTAAATAATCTAGTAAGCTAGCAGGTTGCTCATAGAAATAGTGACTATATTTATATATATCTTGGAATTTTTCATTAGCTCTTAACTGTTCAATTTCACGGCTAATATGCTGATGCAGGCTCTTCTTAGCTTGAGCATCTTGCATCTTGCTTAGAGAATGAGATAGACCTTCTTCTAATCGGTCAGCAGTCCGGCTCATATCTTGATCCAATAATAGTAGTTCAATCGTCGGCTTAATCGTTATACCATCAACTTTTTCTAATGAACGTTGTGTCGTCGTATCAAAATATCGAATCGAGTCTACCTCATCATCGAACAACTCAATTCGAAGTGGATGGCTTTCTGTAATGGGATAAAGGTCGATAATACCACCGCGCATACTAAACTCTGCCGGATTAGATACCATATCAACACGGTCATAGCCCATTTTTAACAGTAAAGCTAAATAGTTCTCTATATCAATCTCATGACCTACTTGGAACGTTAAATGAAAGTGTTCCCAATAGTGAATGGGGGGTAAGATCCGTTTTAGAGCTGCCACTGGGGTAATTAAAATACCATCATCTTGCTCTAGCCACGATGTTAAAGCTTTAATTCGTTGACTTCTTAACTCAGGACTTGAAACGGCCATCTCTGCTACGAGTAGCTCATTTACTGGATAGAGGTGGACACGTTCTGGATCAACAATTTCTATCAAGTCATCATGAAATTGTTGGGCTTGTGACAGCTGATTGGTCACAATAAGAGCACGTTTTTTTACTTTCTCATGAATCGAGGCAATCCAAAAACTTCGTGCTGAGCCTGCTAATCCTGTTATAATTTGTTCATTCAAATTTGATTCAATTCCAGTCACGATCGACTGTATATCATCGTGCTCTGATAGATATTGATCAATTCCTCTCATTCTTTTCCCTCCAAAGGTTTAACACACGCTCACACTTATACTTTATATATATACGTGCAAAAATGCTTTGGTTATTAGAAACCAAAGCTTATTATTGATCGTCTCACCTTAATATTTAATGAATAAAATAATCCAATTCTCGATAGCTCGGATAATGATATAATGCAGATTCACAGTTTTCACAGATCACAAAAACATCTGCTTCATTAGGACTATAATATTTGATCATCTTTTCCTTTTGGTCAGTCGTTAAATGATTAAATCCTAACCGATCCAAATTTAATCGATCATGATTAAGATCAGCAATTGTTGTTTGACAGTGCTTACAGCGGTAATGAATCAACACAAATGATTACCTCCTAACCTTGCATTAGTTCTAGTATTTCCGAACCGGAGGCCCTTATACATTGTTCATTTAGATTGATTCATTTTATATATATGTTATTTAATTATATTCATTCATCACTTCAAGAAAAGACTTGTTTAACCACGCTTCACAAGCATCTGCCGAGCGCTGGATACTTTCTTCAACCAATCCTTGTTCTCCCTTACGAAACTTTCCTAATACATGGTCTGTCACAGTCACGTTAAGATCAGGTCGATCAATACCAATCCGAATCCGATTAAAATTCTTCGTTCCCAATGCACTAATAATCGAGCGCATGCCATTATGTCCTCCATGGCCGCCTGTTTGTCGCAATCTGATCTTTCCTGTTGGTAAATCAAGATCATCATAAATAATTAATAATTCATTTGGTTCAATCTGATAAAAGTCCACCAATGGTTTAACACTATCACCTGATAAATTCATATATGTTTGTGGTTGCAGAAAAATAATCTTTTCTTTTCCGATAAAGTTCATTGTATAATGACCATTAAATTTTTTCTTATCTAATGACCAGCCATGGCGCTTTAACAACTCATCAATCACCATAAAGCCTACATTATGTCGTGTCCGACGATACTTTCGACCTGGATTACCCAAACCAACAATACATTTCATTTCTTTCCCATCTTTCTAATATTCATATATGGCTAACATTGTACTTGTTTTTAGAACAAAAATAAAGTATAAGCTGTTCTGATTGTTGTGTTAGCCAATTTGATTTGAACAAATTGACTTATCATTATATCTTTATGATAGACTCTAGTCTTTACTTATTACGATCAACTATAGAGGCATGTTTTTTCCAATCATATAAAAAGAATCTGGCTCATGTTTAAAAGGCTGGCGGGATTTTCCCGACAGCCTTACATTGAGCAATAATTAGCCCAGGAACTAATAGCATTACTCTGTATCTTCTTCGTTTTCACCTTTTTGGTTCACCAATTCTGGTTCAGCAGACTCATCTTCTTCAGACGGCTCTAAATCTTCTTCTACACCAGGAGCTGTAACAGTAACAATTGTTGTATCTGGATCATCTAATACTTGATAGTTTTGAGCTTCTTTTAAGTCAGATACTATAATTGCATCTCCAATTCCTAATTCCGATACATCGATTCGAATAAACTCAGGGATATCAGCTGGTTTCGCTCTAATTAAAAGCTCATATTGTGGTTGCTGTAATATACCGCCTTCCTTAGCACCAACAGCCTCTCCATCTAAATAAATAGAAACCGAAACATCCATTTCTTGAGACATGTCAACAATGTAAAAGTCCGCATGTGTTAATTGCTCTTTGATCGGATCCGTTTGATAGTCATGAAGCATGACATCAACTGCTTGTCCTTGTTCTACATCAAGGGTAATAACAGCATTTCGACCTTCATCACGAACAGTTTTTAATAATTCAATACTATCTACAGCAACCGTAACTGGATCTTTTTTATTACCATATACAACTGCCGGTATAAAACCCTCATTTCTCAATTGATTAGTATTTGATTTAGATAAATCATCTCTACGTATTGCTTTTAATTTTACTGCCATATTTCTCATCCTCCAACATTTTTTTCATTTATACTGATTCACAATCGTCACATCAAATCAGAAACACAAAAATTTATTCAGCTATCGCCAAGTTCCCTTAGCTTGTCGACAGGAAATAAACAATTCGCTTACTTCATACATACATATTAAACACTTTTTTTATAAATTAATCAAATAATACACTAACAGGTAACTGCTCATGTACTCTGATAATTGCTTCACTTATAAGAGGTGCAACTGATAAAACTGTTACTTGATCCGTTTTTTTCTCTTCAGCTAAAGGAATAGAGTTCGAAACAACTAGATCCTTGATTGGAGATTGTCCAATTCGTTCTATTGCTGGACCAGATAAAACAGCATGTGTACAGCAAGCATAAACATCAATTGCACCATTTTTAATCAATGCATCTGCCGCTAAACTAATTGTTCCAGCTGTATCAATCATGTCATCAATTAAAATGGCCGTTTTTCCATTGACATCTCCGACAATATTCATAACCTCCGCCACATTTGGGCGTGGACGCCTTTTATCTATAATAGCAATAGGTGCTTTCAATCGTTCTGCTAGTTGACGGGCACGTGAAACCCCACCATGATCTGGGGATACAACGACGATATCCTGTAAATCCTTTGATTCCCAATAATCACCTAAGATAGGTACACCAACTAACTGATCAACCGGGATATTAAAAAAGCCTTGAATTTGTGGTGCGTGTAAATCTAATGTAATAATTCGCGATGCTCCAGCAACTTGCAATATGTCAGCAACTAGTTTTGCCGTAATAGGCTCCCTAGGTTTTGCTTTTCGATCTTGTCTAGCATACCCATAATATGGCATAACAACATTAATCGTATCTGCTGATGCTCGTTTTAAAGCATCAATCATAATTAATAGTTCCATAATATGTTGGTTGACAGGTGCACTAGTCGATTGAACAACATATACATCACACCCTCTAACACTCTCTTCTATATTGATTTGAATTTCGCCATCACTAAAACTCGAAACAGAACACCGTCCTAAAGGTACCCCTATTTGTTTAGCAATGTCCAAAGCCAAATCCGGGTTAGAGTTAAGCGTAAATACTTTCAAAGTTCGATCTTGATATCCCCTTGACATTTAGTCAAACCTCCATATCGTCTATTTTGATAATTTATTAATCTTTTTTGCATATTCTGCTTTATTGATTTGCTTTGCCCGTGCGATTGATAACGCCTCATCTGGTACATCTTTATTAATTGTTGATCCAGCTGCAATCAATGCCCCACGCCCAATCGTAACTGGAGCAATAAGGTTACTATTGCAACCAATAAAAGCACCGTCTTCAATTATGGTTTTATATTTATTTTTTCCATCATAGTTGACAGTAATGGTTCCACATCCCACATTAACATTTTTTCCAATCTCTGCATCACCAACATAACTTAAGTGAGATAGCTTGCTACCAAAATCAATTGAGGATTTTTTTACTTCAACAAAGTTACCAATCTTTACCTCATCATCAATTTGCGTATTTGGGCGTATATGAGCGAATGGACCAATATTAACATGAGAACCAATGTTACTTTGATGCACAATACTGTGAATGACTTTTGTTCCTTCGCCAATTTTGCAATCTTCAACTTCACTGTTAGGTCCAATAACAGTGTCGCTACCAATTGTTGTTTCACCCTTTATGATTGTTCCTGGCTCGATAGTAACATCTGTTGCTATTTCAACAGTTGGGGCAATATACGTTTGATCAGGATCGACAATCGTTACGCCATTTCTCATATGTTGTTCATTAATACGTTGTTTCATTAATTTTTCAGCTCTGGCTAAAGCAACTCGATCATTGACACCAATCGTTTCACTTGAATCATTGGCCTGAAAAGCGCTAACTTTTTCTTCTTTCATCTTAGCAATCTCAATGACATCTGGCAAATAGTATTCTCCTTGTGCATTATTATTTGTAACCATCGCCAATGCCTCAAAAAGAAATTGGTTATCAAAGCAGTATGTACCCGTATTTATTTCTGTCACTAATAGTTGGTCATGAGAAGCATCCTTCTGTTCAACAATTTTCTCTACATCCCCCGCCTCATTCCGAATGACGCGACCATAGCCTGTTGGGTCAGGCATTAACGTGGTTAAAACCGTGACCTTAGCACCTGTAGTTTGATGCTGATTAAATAGCTCTATTAAAGTTTCCTTTGTTAGTAGAGGAGTGTCACCACAAACGACCAATGTTATGCCTTTTTTATCTTCTAGCAATGACCCTGCCTGTTGAACAGCATGACCCGTTCCTAATTGTTCCTCTTGAAGTACATATAACGAGCGTTCACCTAATTGTGCTTTAACCTTTTCTGCTCCATAACCAACCACTGTAATTATTTTTTCTAAGTCAAGTGCTTCGAGTTGATCAACAACATGTTGTACCATTGGACGTCCCATTACCGGATGGAGCACTTTATATAATTTAGATTTCATTCGAACTCCTTGACCAGCCGCCAAAACAATTGCATATCTATTTGTCATGTAGGAAACCTCCACCTATAATTTATCCCGCCTTAGCCAGCAATAAGATCTCCACTTCAAAAATTCGAATAAAATTACGAATGAATAGCGATAGACCAATTACCAACAAAGATCTAATTCATCCAAATGCTTTAGGTTACACCCTTGAGTTGAATATTAGTATTTCGTTTAAATAATGATTAATAAAATTATACCACTAAAAAATATATCTTAAAAGCTCATCAATTTCAATACACTAAAGCAAACTATCTAAGTATTTACTCATAGTGTGTTCAAAAGGAAAAATAAGAAGAATGGCATTGATTAAATTAGCCACGTCCTGAAACTCAGAATAAAAAACCGCTTATCTATTTAACCATTCTCCTTAGTGCGGTTACTCATTATTTTGTGACTACACTGATACTAGCACCTCTGTACATTGAAAGTTAAAAACCACACTATTACGAGCATAAGCCATATCTTCTTCGATTTACACTACTGACACTTCTAGTAGAAACTTTTTAACAAGAAAAGACATTTTCTTCGGCTTTTTTGAACATTCTCTCATAGAAAAAGTCTAATCATTTGATTAGACTCTAAAATTAAAAATAATTTATGAAACCCCGGCTTCTTCATACTTCGATTCTACTTGATTGGCTTGTTCATACTTCGCTAAAACAGCATCTTGTATTTTCGCACGCATATTTGCATTAATTGGGTGAGCAATATCACGAAACTCACCGTCTGGTGTGCGTTTTGATGGCATCGCAACAAAAAGACCATTGTTCCCATCAATAACTCGAATATCATGAATCACAAATTCATCATCTAGTGTAATAGAAGAAATCGCTTTCATTCTACTTTCACTATTAACAGTGCGTAATCTTACATCTGTCACTCTCATTATGTTCACCACCCTTTTCCTTACACATGTTTAGAGATAATTTCAACAAGATGAGGCAAAATTCCTGCTAAATTTGATATTTTTGAAAAATATTTTTCAAAAATGATTCTTTTTTTCTAATTTCACAATTAATTACTCAACTTGAGCACACTTAAGCCTTGATAACGTCTAGTAGACTGTTGTCAGTACAAAAATGAGCGAAAGACTTACTAAAACAAGCGCTATACCTAAAAGTGAACCTTTCCTTAAACCATTTACATTTAATCAAAGGATCTAACGACAATAATTGACTTAGTTAAAAAAACTCACTTAGAATTAGGTATTTAACACCCCTTCATAAGTGAGTTTTATTAATCGATTTATGATTAATCTGTAGTAAAGAAATTCCCTTTTTTAACTTCAATATGTTTGTTCTTCTCATCAACATTCGAAATTTGTAGTAATGATGTATAATCTGTGATAATACGTTCATCTTCTTCATCTTCGGCTTCGGCTAGGACACCAATAGCTGCAACAGTTGCATCAAATTCCTTTAATAAGCTCTTCATTCCATCAATCGTCCCGCCTGCTTTCATAAAATCATCAATAATACAGACCGTAGCCCCTTGCTTCAAGCTCCTTTTTGTTAAAACCATGGTTTGAATTTTACGTGAAGAACCAGAAACATAATTAATACTGACTGTTGAACCTTCAGTAACTTTTGGGTCCCGTCTCACGATAACAACAGGTACATTTAAAAATGAAGCAACAGCATAAGCTAATGGGATACCTTTTGTCGCAACAGTCATGACAACATCGATATTTAAAGGTGCAAATGCAGTAGCAAAAAGGCGCCCAAGCTGCCGAACAGTTATTGGCTCTCCCAGAATATCACTCATAAATAAATAACCGCCAGGAAGAATGCGTTCTGGGTCTTCTAATCGCTTAGCTAAAGAATTGACAAACTCCAGACTTTGATCTTCGTCATACTGAGGAAGGTAACGAATACCGCCAGCTGCACCGGGAACAGATTCAACATACCCGATTCCTTCTTTCTTGAACATTCTGTTTATAATAGCTAAATCTTCGCTTATTGATGATTTAGCTGCATTATAGCGACTAGAGAAAAAGGGCAACGAAATAAGCTCCAGTGGGTGTTCTAATATATAATGCGTCATACCAATCAGGCGATCACTTCTTCTCAATTATTTCACCTCTAAAACCGAATATTTTTTTATAAATATATCATTTTATCCGGATATATTCAAGTTTTGTCATAACCTAACATTCTAACGATAAAAACTTCTTGGCAAAATCCTCTTAGGCTATTATACATTCTTTTGGCACGACTTTGATGACGAGTAAGCCCATAGACAGTTGGACCACTGCCACTCATTAATACCGCATCTGCGCCAGAGTTTTTTAATCGATCTTTAATCTGAGCGACTTCTTGATGATGTGCAAAGGTAACTTGTTCAAGCACATTACCTAAATGCTGCGTCATTAATTGATAATCATCAGCCTCGATCGATGAAATCATTAATTCTGTGTTCGGATGCTTTATATCTGCTAAATTAAGATCCTGAAATACAGTAGGTGTTGATACGCCAATTGATGGCTTGGCCAACACAACCCAGCAGGCTGGTGGCGCGGAAAGTTCAGTAATGATCTCACCACGACCTCTCACAACTGCTGTCGAATTATAAACACAAAAAGCAACATCTGAACCAATTTGTACACCTATATCTGCTAATTCGCTGGCAGGGATATTTAACGACCAAAGTTGATTAAGTGCTCTTAGAGTAGCTGCTGCATCACTGCTCCCTCCCGCTAAACCAGCAGAAACTGGGATATATTTATCAATTGTAATTCTAATGCCTTTTTTTATTTGATAGGTTTTCTTAAATAGTGCTGCCGCTCGATAAGCTAAATTTCTTTTATCATTTGGGACATATTTGCTATCTGAAATAATTTCTATTTTGTCTTCATCTAATTCAGTGAATCCAAGGCGATCTGCCAAGTCTACTGTCGTCATTATCATTTCAACTTCATGATAACCATCTGGCCGTTTAGATAAGACATCTAAAGTTAGGTTTATCTTTGCTGGGGCCTTTTCAAAAACCTGCATATATGTCACCCTTTTCATACCATTCAATCCACTTAATAAGATCATCATAACATATTTCTTATTAGTGTTAGCGACAAATTTTTTATGCAGTAAATGATTTTATTATTGTTCTTTAGCGTTTAATTTCTAGCCTGTTTATGATGATATCATTACTCAATTTTATCATTCTAAAAAACAGCAACAAAAAAAGCAGTAAAAAAATTACTGCTCCACAACTGGTACTATACTTTTACCCTCGATGAAGTTTAACTCTACTGTCTCTGTTAAAATATCCGCATAGCTGTATGAAACACGTTCAAAAGCATTTTCATCTTGATCCAACGCGACAATAAAAACTGAAGGGTATGTTTCAGCTAATATTCCATGGCGCTCTATCGTCTTTCTTCTACCGCCATTTGCAATAAGCTTAAGGGGTTTCCCGATCTGACCATCTAAGATACGTTTAATTTCAACCAAAGTTTTTGCCACTATACTCCACCTCTCTAAGATGATTATAGCACAAATCACATTATTAGTCAATAAAATATTTAATTATAACAGTATACCATTTTACTTGTCAATACATTTTATTTTATTTAACTATAATTCACGATTTTGTCGATTATTTGTTAGTATTATGGCTCCGATTAGTTAAAATATTCATCAAAATGGAAATAACTTTGAACTTATTCATTCTTCTCCCAAATATGGCATTCCTGTACGTAAAAATCCGCGTGTTTCAATGCCACCCAAGCCTTTTTCACCGGTAAGCGTGTTCCGCAAAACATCAGATACCGTCACTTTATCCATAAATGATGTATAGGCGAGCTTCGCCGTAATATAAACAGGGTCTAATGCGTGAATGTTAATTCTCGAGGGTGAACTTGCAAAATTAGCCCCCGCTCGAATAATCGATTGAAAGTGTGATTGACAAGCCCCAGCAAAAATAACAAGTTGATCTAAATTTGACTCTACTCGTCGGGCTTCTCGCACCGCTTCAACAAAATACTTTGAATGGCGATAAGCTTTTAAATCGTTCTTATCACCCCTTTTCTTAGAATAAGCATCATGTCCAGTAATAACGACAACATCGGGCTGAATCCGTTTAATTAATCCACCTATTTCTGCCGGCATATCTGTTTCAAGTATATATGATCCATGAACTTGTAAACCGATTCGTTTATATAGTTCAATACATTTTTTTAAATAATGACGATCACCATCCAGATGTAAAACACGAGCAGGGAGTTGAAAATAACTCTCCTGCTGATAGCCCTCAGAAACATCATATATCCGTTTTTCCTTCATCAATTGATAATCCTGTCTAAACAATCGAAAGGAATAATCAACTTGCTCTTTTTCATTTTCTCGATATGTTTTTTTATCACGTTCAGTTACTTTTTCTAAATCATTTAAAGGTGCATCTGCTTCTAACCGCAAATCTTCACCATGAAGGATGGCGGTATTATCATCAATTGAACAAATTCGAAATACAATATCGTGTTGATGTGATACACGTGTAACAAGGTCTCCGACAACAAAATCCATTTTAGCTGCCCCCTCCCATTCTAACAATAGCCTATGTTGCCAGGGAAAAGGGTGTGCATTGCCTAAACAAAAAACTAAAAATAGCTATATGAAGGTGATGGATTGAATAGCCTTGGGAATTTAGAAAATTTGTAGAGAAATAGCAAGGATAATAAGGAATATTTCTAAAGCGTACAAAAATAGCACTAGAATGATTAATTTCTAGTGCTATAAATATATTTGTATACAGAATGACATTACCGTTAAAAAAAATAAATCCAAAACCAAGTAAAACACTCGACTTAGCACAAGCTACAATTACTCGTTCTATGTTTTTCGGCAACACTTACTATCGGGCAAAAAGTTTATCCAATGCTAGTCTTCCCTTTACTTTTGATAAAAAATATTTGCTAATCGAGCAAACTCCTCCATCGTTAGTGACTCTGCACGACGATCACCATTTAATTCTACTAACTTTAGTTTTTGCTCAATCGTTTCTTTGTCATAATCTGCTTTAAAGTATCGAGCTAAATTATTTCTTAACGTTTTTCGCCTTTGAGCAAAGCTTGCTTTAACAAAATCGAAGAAAAATACTTCATCTGTTACGTTAACTGGGGGAGTCTTTCGATAAGTTAAATGTAATACAGCTGAATCCACGTTAGGCTGAGGCATAAATGCAGTCTTTGGCACATTTAAGGCGTTAACTGCCTCAGTATAATATTGAACTGCAATAGATAGCGAACCATAGCTTTTACTATTAGGTTGAGCTGCCATTCGCTCTGCTACTTCCTTTTGGATCATAACAGTGATACTTTCAAGAGGCAGTTCTGCCATCAATAAATGCATAATAATTGGCGTTGTCACATAATAAGGTAAATTGGCAACAAGTTTGATTGTTTGATCAGGCTCAAAATGTTGTTGAATCATTGCATTTAAATCTGACCTCAAAGCGTCCTGAAAAACAATCGTAATATTATCATAATCCGCTAGCGTGTCTTGCAGAATCGTTTCAAGTCGCTGATCAATCTCAAAAGCAATCACGCGGTCAGCAAAAATCGCTAATTGTTCAGTCAATGCTCCCATTCCTGGACCAATTTCAATGACTCCAATATCTTCTGTCACTCCTGCTACTTTTAAGATGTTTTTCAATATATTCACATCAATAATAAAATTTTGACCTAAACTTTTTTTAAAAGAAAAACCATATTTATTTAAGTATTCTTTTGTTTTACTCGGTGTCGCAATTGCTTTTTCTTTACTCATCATCTTCCTCCTGAAAAATGGCTTGCATTTCCGCTGTTAATTGATCTGGCGTAATTTGAAACATCTGGAGTCTTTTAAGCAGTTGCTTACCATTCGCATAACCGATTCGCAGACGTTCTGATAATTTTTCCCTCCGTGCCTTAGCGGATCTCCCACCAATTAAACCAAACTCAAGTAAATCGTCCCGAGAAATCAGACTTTGTTTTATATCTTCTAATTGATAAACTTGTACCAAAGCTTCTTTAATTGACTCAGGCGTTGCATGTTCAATACCGATTCCTTTATCATGCTTCCCTCGAGCCTCATCCTTTGTTAAAAAGGCATGCTTACAGTCTGGAATAGCATTAGCAATAATATGACGAATCCTTTGACCTGGATAATCTGGATCGGTGAAAATTATGATCCCTCGTTTGTCTTGAGCATGTTGAATCTGATCAAGGATCGTTTGATTAATAGCTGATCCATTTGTTTCAATTGTATCTACATCGAAGACTTGTTTAAGTTTAGCTGTATCATCTTTTCCTTCAACAACAATAATTTCTTTTATTCGCAAAGCTTTAGCTCCTATCAATAATGGCTTATATTAATTAACAATTCGCAAAACCACATTTTAAAATCGTGAGGAAATAAGGAATCCTCCCGAGTCATTGCCGTTTCTCTTTATTATAGACTTGACTTTTTAATAAACGCAAGTCATTAAGAAAAACCGGGCAAACCCCGCCCGGTCCTTTTCTTCTTAGCCAAATTAGAGCACATCTGATCATTTATATTCATAGCCATGCCCCCCTTTATAATACTCTGGATACATTGTTCACAGTTGAATTGAGGCGGAACACTTGGATCCAATGTTGTCAGGTTAGTACAACAGCTAGTCCGTTTCATAATCATCTGTTACTGGCAGTCGATTAAAAATAAAAGCAAAATCAAGTTTGGCGAAATACAGTCAAGTTAACGAAAATGCAATCAACTTTTCCGAAATACAATCAAGTAAGCGAAATTACAATCAACTTTTCCGAAATACAGTCAAGTTAGTGAAATTACAATCAACTTTCTCGAAATACAGTCAAGTTCATCGCTTTACAAGCAAGTTCAATGCTTTCTATAACGTCTTTCACAATTTATGCTTAATTTCTTCGCACGAACCTTTATTGCTAAATTGAGTTTTGTACCTTAAAAACTCAATAAAAAAATCTTTGATGACAACCTATTTAACTATGCTCTAACAAGGCAACAAATAGCTGTCAATGACTCTTGATCTTCTCCTTTTTCCGAACCGGTATCCAAATCTCACAAAAAAGATTGTCTTCTGTCTGAGAGGGGTATAATTCAAAGTCTGCCGCATCAAGCATTTCATAAGACGAACTTGGTAAGAACTCTTTAAAAATACGATCCCAAGCCTCACCAATACAGCTTGGATCTGAACCAATACAAGGAAATACAGCCCACAAAGAAGGTTCTATTGTCCACAGTCGATAACCCTCTGGTATTTCCCCTGACTGATACAAGGTACCAATCCCATATTCAAATTGCTTGCTTTCTTTTGTTGTTGACGCACATACACCATAAAAATCCGTTCCATTTTGAGCAAGGAATGCGCATACACCATTCTTCCATGATTCAGCCCAAAAATCTGCAATCGCTGTACTCTCTGGATTCACTGTATGCTCGATATCAAATGTCTCTACTTTCGCCAATAATTGAAAAGGCTGACGCTTAACAATTTTATAATCCATTTCACTTCCACCCTCCACTTGAATTTTAATGACGAGACGATTAAATGATTTGAGACTGTGCCCTAACTGCTTTGCCTTATAAGGTGATACACCATGAAATCTAGAGAAGGCTTTCGTGAAACTTTCAGGCGTATCATAACCATACTTGAAAGCTACATCAATAATTTTTTGATCCGATGTCAAAAGATCTTCACCAGCCAATGACAATCGTCGCTTTCTTATATACACATTTACTGTCATCCCTGTAATCATGCTGAATGTGCGATGAAAATGATAATTTGATTGATGGAGATATTTAGCTACATCCTGATAATGAATAGGTTCTAACATGTGTTGCTCAATAAATGCAATGGCTTCCTGAATATCTGTTAAAATATTGATCTTAATCACCTCTTAAAACAAGTTTATCAGCTAAAGTTAAAGAAATCCTGTCGATCTTTGCGCCACTTTGTCCGACTATTCTTGATCTTGGCTAACCAATGTTCCTTGATGAAAACACATTTGCCATTGACCCTGATATCGACGCCACAGGGATGAACGATTCGCAACCCGATTTTTATTTAAGGGCTCTTTCGTTTGATAGGTCGCTTGCACTAAATCTGTCGATAATTGAACACAATGGAACTGGCTGATAACAATCCCTGCATCACCTTTTTGATTTTGATTAGTTAATGAGTCCATAAGAAGCTGTTTATGGTAGATTTGACCCGATGTACCATACTCAATGAAATCATCTGCTAGCAAAGTCTCAAAATCACTTAGTTGCCGTTGCAAGAGCTGCTGCTCCGCTTGATAAAGTAAACATGATATGTTTTGCGCAGACATATTAGCTTTTGTTAGAGCATAAATACACGTATCTCTGAGAGCTTTTCCGTCAGCCGAGATATCATCATCCTTCAATATCGCCTCCAGTTGGAAACCCAGTCGCTCGGCCACCGCTCTACTTTTTCTATTCATCGGTTCACACCTAAGCTCGATTCGATTAAGCTTCAGCTCATTCCAACCAAATACAATTAATCCATGGGCTGCTTCTGTTAAATAACCTTTATTTGTGTAAGCAGAATGGAGCCAATAACCGATTTCTGCCTTTGGAACTCGCCAGTCAACCTGTTCAAAACTAATCGTACCAACATATTGCTTAGATGATTTAATAAAAATTAAAAAACGAAATGACTTGCGCTCATGAAAATCAATAAACGCCTGCCTACGGTTAACTTCTGTCTCCTCAAGCGTTGGTTTGCTATGAGCAAAAGACAGCCATGGCTTTAGCTCATTGATTGAATAACGAATCGCTTGATTAATTTGATAAGCATCCTCAGGCTCTGACGGAATTCTAAGAAATAATCTTTCTGTTTCGATTAAAGTCGGAACATTTAATAATAATGGGGTCATCTTAATCGCTCCTAAACTACTTTTTGATCCTAAGTCTAATCATTATATAATTTTGATCATTTAAATACTAGCTTTCTCAAGTAGTTATTGCACCAAAAACACCGAAGCCCTGTGATCTATATCACAGATCTTCGATTATTTTGAATGAAAGTATGTGATTATTTTTTATGATAAGAAAAAATTACTGTCCAGTAACCATTAGACCAAATTGAGCTAATAGTGCACTGCCAATATAGGTACCGACGAAGACAAAAACGGCAACAATAGCAATTTTCCATGATGTTTTTCTTAGATCTACCAAGCGATCGACAACAGATATTCCTGCAAAAGTTAAGATCGGTGTCGTAATCGACAGAAAATCTACGGATTGAATAGCCGTGACAAAGAAATCAAAGGTCAAGCACATGATTAACGAGGTTACTGAAACCCAACCCAGGATCGGAAAGTTTTTTACAAATCGAACATCCCATTTTTTCAACAATTCGGAAATGGTAACCCCAACCAACGAAAATAAATAGAGACTAAGCAAACCAGCGATTGTCATGCCATCAATCGGTGTGCTTTCCGGATTTTTCAACAATTTTAACTCTTGGGTAAACAAAATTAAGCTGACACTAAGTAATAAGACGAGTGCATATTTGACATATTGATTCATTCCTCTGCTCATGAATGATCACCTCTTACCAACAATTTATACATAAATTTTTGTAATGGGACGGCCAAGAAAATCATTGTAAATGTTCCTAGAAAGCTGGTTAGCAATTGGCTGGCCGCGGCATAAGACAAAATGGTACTTTCCATCTCAGGGATTCGTGCGACCAAGGTAGATGAAGCTCCCGTCATCATACTGCTCGATCCTACACCAGCAGCCATGGCCAAGGCTTCCACTCGGAAACCGATATCTAATAGAATCGGTGCAAGGATACTAAAGAAGAGGGCACCAAATATGGTTCCGATAATATATAAGGAGAGCACACCACGCCCCTCTTCTGATTCGAGTGTGTACTTCTCTGAGATATAAGCAAGTTCCCCTTCACGACCAATTCCTAGCGTTGCTCCAATCGCTTCTCGGCGTAAACCAATTAATATCGCAATCGGCAATCCAATCAATACAGTCCCTAAGTTACCTAATTCCTGAATAATAAAGACCCAGCCGATCTGTAATATTTCTTTGATCTGCGGCGCAACATCTGCCCCATACCTAGCCATAAGTGGGAGCATAATAAAAATTAAATATTTACTAGCAAAACTGACGTTATCCTTACTATAAATCCGCTTCATCAAACCCACTCTGAATAACTTTATTCCTAATAACATCGTTATAATAATTGCAAATACTAAGGGTAATAGCGTAATGGTCATCGAACCCATTGAAATGCTTTGAATACCAATCCACTCAGCAATCGTAATAACGATGACCACAAACACAAGTAACAAGGCAAAATTTAACCTCTTCATTTCCATCCCCTCCTATCTATTCGTCATTTTGCGATAGATGTTATAACTTTCAGATAATCTTGATAGCTTCGACGATATAATTTCGTTCGGTCTATCTTTCCATTCATTTCAGCCAAAACTTCTGTTAAAAACTGCGGAAAAATTTGATAGATAAAGACTGGATCAATATCAATAAAGTCATCTCCGTGAATCGTACCCGTAAAACCACTATAACCAATTTGAATACATGGAATCAGATAAGATAAATCCCCGATATCTCCTGCAGCACTGATGGCATTATCATTCAGCATGACAGCAATTTGATCATTTTCCTCAAAGGCTTCGGCAACAAAAGTAGATAAGTAGCGATTTTGCTTAAATGGCAGATAACCCATCTGTGTGTCAATCTCTACTTCTCCCATCAATGCGTGTGCTGAACCCATAGCTGCATGGTCAAGACGTTTCGCTACCTCTTTCATATAGTCAACAGATTGGGTCCGTAAATCCGTACCCACTGTCATATGATTTGGTATCACATTTGTTGACATATCGGACGCCATCACAATTGGATTTATTCGTACCTGTTCCTTCTCGTCTAGCTGTTGACGAGAGAGCCCGACCGCTGTATTGAATAAGGTGGATATATTATAGGCATTTACAGCAGAGAAGGGATCAAAACCTGCATGTGTTGCTTTTCCTTTAAAGTGATATTTTTTATATAAAAAACCAGCTAAGTCACTATTGATCTCAATCGTACGCTGTTCAAACTCACCGCCAATGGCATGTACGCAGATTCCGATATCAATATCATCGAATTCGCCTAAACGCATGGCCTCTGGCTTTCCACCGTAATGCTTAATTGTTCCTTGTTGATAGAGCTTTTCTCTGTATGCCAAATCTAAATATTCTTCAGCAGGGACAAAGACAAAGGATAGCTGATAATCATAGGTTTCATATTGCTTGCTTTCAAAAAGTTGCTGATACAACGCAAGTGCAATAGCAACTTGGGTATAATGACCACAATTATGTGCTGCCCCATTTTCTTTATTTGCTCGAAAGTGAGTGGGAGCATAGACTGCATCTAGTTCAGCAATAAAAGCAATATGGATATCCTTTTTCTCTGTACCTAGTGTTGTTCGGAAACCCGTTGTACTAAAATGATGAATATCAATGTCTGGATTTACCTGCTTCAAATAATCAATCACACACTTTTTCGTCTCTGTTTCCTTATATCCTAATTCTGGATTGGCATAGATTCGATCTGCAATCTGTTTGATCGCTTCGTATTGATTAGAAAAATCCACCAAACTCACCTCTTTATTTGATCAATTGTTGAGCTAATTATACCATTTGTAACACGAATAGACAAAGCTTTTCCGTTATTTTTACGAACGTTTAATTATATTTATTTATTAATGTTCGTTTTTAAGGCTAAATAAACGGTTCTTTATACTCATTTTTATTAAAAAAATACGGTAATAGCGAATGGATAATCTAGCAAAAGAACTGTCCACTCCTAGAAGCCGCTTGACTTTATATCGCGTAAATATGAGAAACTTAACTGAAGACCCTCTATGGGTATATTATTCATTTCAGAAGGTAACGCAGTCGCTTCCGCGCGAGGAAGCGAAGATGAGGTCATATAAATGGGGTTTGGTGGATGAGGATTCAAAGGTCTTAGGGATACCACATAATATGGCGGTCTTAGCCTCCCCTAGCAAAGACCGCTTTTAAATGGTACACCCAATTCCTGCAGCAAGCTAGAATTAACTTGAAAGTCTAGCTCTGAAAGTTGATTTCTTGACAAATGGCCAGGAACTCATCGAAATGGGTTTGTTTGGCTAAACGTTTGACTCGCGCTGGATCATTCAAAATCGTTACTAATTCTTCAAACAGCTGTTCAAAGGAATTATTACGTTCTCCTTTGAATGCCAACAATAGAACTAATTTAACTTTCTTACCTTGCCAATCAATAGGCCTTTCAAGAGAACAAATAGATACCGCATTCTTTTTAGCTTCACGTTTAATCGCATGGGGAATTGCATAATAATTTCCAAATGCGGTGCTAGACAATGATTCACGCTCTAATACTTGTTCTACATAGTCTTTTTTACAATAACCTTCTTCATATAACTGCTTACAAAGAAAATGGATGACCTCTTCCGGCGTTCGCTGTGGTTGATGTGGAAAAAAGAGTTCTTCTTTCAAAAAATGGGTTAAGACAGAAGCTGTTTGACTTCTTTCAATAAAAATTTGTGTGATCTCTGCTAAATCTTGTTCTGTTAAAAAAGATTGATAGTGAAAAACGGGTACATTCGTATTTAATTGCAAAGACTCAGTCGTTAAAATCAAATCTTTTCCTTCGATGAGTTCATTACTGATATCAAATACCGAATCCGCAACCGACAATTCAATGGAAAAATCCTTGATTCGGTTCAAATATGTTTTCACTATTCGTTGGTTTCCCACACCATAAGGCGAAATCAGCAAAACTTGTTTCTTCTTCTGACTACGGATATTCTCCAAGGCAGATAAAAAATGTAAAGAAAGATAAGCAATTTCGTCTTCTGGAAATTGAATATTTAAGGATTCCTGAATAAATGCCGCTGCATACACACTGACATTGTAAACAAACGGAAATTTATTTTTGATTTCCTTCAACAGTGGGTTGGTTAAATATTGATGGTGAATGGCTCGCTTGTATAAAGTAGACACATGTGTTAACAAGTAATCAACAATTTTCTCATCTTGCGTGAAATCTAAGTAAAAAATCCCTTTAATACTTTCAAATAATTGTTCAATGATCTCTTTTAATTCGATCTCTTCAAAGTTCTCACTGGAGACAATTGAACCTGAATACAATCGATAAATATAGGGCAGCTCTTTTTCTGGAATATCAATTTGAAAATGTTTCTCTAATAATCCAGCTAATTTCAGCGTAAGTTTCCGACTTTCTTTATCTATCATTACTGGTTTAGCTGTACTCAAAAAACTTTCCTTACTTACACGTTCCATCAGTACGGCAATATGCAAAAGAAAAGAAATAGTTGAAAAATCATTCATCAATACGTTCTCTTGCTGGTGAAAATGAATAATTAATTTAGATAATTTCATTAAATCAATTTGTTCAAAATAATCGGAATATTTTTCAAGACTTAATTTATTGGATTCAATTTCTTGATTTAAAAATAAAGTAAATACTCGACGTTTCTCTGCTTCCTCACCATCAATAAACAAACGATTGTTTTTCCGTTGAATGATTAAGTGTTGATTATGATGGATAATCAGATCATTTAGTTCTTTAATGATCTGATTTAAAGTAGATTCACTAATAAATAAGTCATCAGCTAATTCATAAAAATCACAACTTGCTTGATCAATGATGTGCATCAGCAGTTCAAAATAGATATTTGAACGATCCTTTTCCATACCATAGTTTTCAAGAGTTGGTTTTTCTATATTCATGTAAAATCCAGAACCAGGTTTAGACAGAATGATTGCTTGGTCAGATTGTGCATTTAACTGTTGAACGTCGTTTCGAATCGTTTTGGTTGATACTCCTAATTCTTTCGATAATTGCTGGGCTGTAAGAGGGAGCTTGCTAAAAGATAATTTCTCTATGATCTGCTCTTGTCGCTGGGAAATTTGTATCATATTTCCTTCCTCCTAAAGACATTATAGCTTATATTTTATCATAATAAGAGCATAGGAATTCCTATGCTCTTATTCTTAAGTGGTTTCTGTTCCACTATAAATATCAATAACTGTTTGTTGCGCATCTGCAACTTACTTAACCTCTGATTCCTTTTCCAAGGTAAGTAAGTTCTTTTCGTAAACCCTTAAGAATGGATAATACATGAAGCCATTTAAAACGATTAGAGCCAGAACTAATACAACCGCTTTCCAATCCATGGTGGAGAGAAACGCTCCAATTGGAGCAGGCATTTGCCATGAAAAGACAGCAAAGGTTTTTCCAATAATCCCCCATGACATGCATAGATACGTAACAACTCCATTTACCAATGAAGTAAGGATAAACGGAACGAGAAATATTGGGTTCAACATCAATGGTGTCCCAAATATCATCGGTTCAGAAATACCAAAAATGGAAGGTAAAAATCCAATTTTCCCGACTGTTCTTAACTGTTTAGATTTAGAACGCATCATGATAAAGGCGAGTGCTAAGACTGAACCAGATCCACCAATAATAACAAAATATGTCCAAAATGGTGTTGTGAAGATATTGCTCAGATCTGCACCCATCATTCTTTCTGCTGCATTGATAGACAAGTTGCCATCACGAATGGGGCCCAAAATTCCAGCCAAAGCCGCATCGTGGATACCAAAGAACCAAAACAGATGAACTAAGAAAATACTGATAATCGTGAATGGTAAACTATCTGCTGCTTGGAAACCTGGTGCCATTACATTGTATAGGAACTGTACGGCAGTTGTATCAAATATATTGAAAATAACAAATATTATAGAAAAAAACGTCATTATAATTACTCCAGGCACAAGCGATGTAAAGGTTTCCGATAACGAAGCAGGAACACTATCTGGCATAGAGATTTTTCCAACATTCTTCTTGCGCATCCAATGATAACTTTCAACTGTTACAATAGAGACAAACAGTGCTAGTAAAATACCACGACCATCTAGATAGCTGATCTCAACCTCATTGCCATCAAACCCAAGTTGCAATGGAGTTAGTACCAACATCAAGAAGCCAATTAGTGCAAACATCATTGGACGTAATACATCTTCTTTATAATGGCGACATAAAAAATACGTTACACCTACACAAATGAATAATGACATGGCACCCATCGTCACACTACTTATCCAACTCAACACTAGACTATTTTCTTCAGCAAAATTAGCCCATGCTAACAGAAAACTGTTAGTCGTATTTTCAGTAACAGGTGCTGCACTTAAAATAATTGGAATGGAACCAAACAAAGTTATTGGCAACATGGAGATGAAAGCATCCCGTATAGCTTTTAAGTGCCGTTGCTGACTCAACTTGTTAGCAAATGGCGAGATATATTGATCCACTTTTTCACTTAATGTACTAAATCCCATGATCTTTTATCCTCCAATCAATTTTTTTATATCTTCATAAACACCTTTGCCATCCATGATGCCATATTTCATGGGGGAAATGGCTTCAACTGGTACATCTACCGCTGCAGCAATTTGTGGTTTTAAGAACCGAATTTGTGGACCAATTAACACTAAGTCAACACCATCAAGATAATCCTTGTATTCTGATTCACTATAGGCCTTGACTTCTAACGTATTACCGGATGCGGCTTCAATTTTTTTTGCCAATATGCCAGTTGACATGCCTGCATTACAAACTAACATCACTTTTTTCATTGTTTCCCTCTCCTATTCAAATGTTCTTCTTTGAATGTGTTCTCCGTTGCTTTCAATAATATCTTTAAACCAGTAATAAGAAGCTTTCGGTTTTCGTTCTTGCTCTTTTTCAAAATCTACCGCCACTAGTCCATAGCGTTTTTCTACACCATTTTTCCAAGAATACAGATCAAAGGATGCCCAAGCATAATAGCCACGAATATCTACACCGCGATCCATTGCATTCATGATCGCGTTGATATGATCATTCATAAAGGAAATTCGATAGTCATCATTGACTTGATCAACGGTTACATCTTCCCTAACCCCAATTCCATTTTCGGTGACGTAAATCGGTAGCTGATAGCGATCCCATGCCTCAATCAAGCCATCTTGCAAGCCTTTAGGATAAATCTCTGTATCCCATGCCGTAAATTCACTATTTGGATCTTTTACTTGCTCAAACCATCCTTTAATGACTACTTTACTTTGACCTTTCTTCCCAGAATGATTAAAAACCAGCTGTGTTTCACCTTCTGTATAGGGCTTCACTAAAGTACGTGCATAGTAGTTTAAACCAATTAAATCGACCGTATTTTCTTTAATGATTTGTAGCTCCTCTGATTGCATAAAACTCACATCATAATCCTCTGCTAATTTTGCTACTAAATCAATCGGAAATTCCCCTAGCACGGCCGTATCTAACACCCAATTATTACTGTAATTGTCGGCATAACGCATAGCAATTTGCGTCTCAATTGTTTCATCAACTCCACTAACCGGTGTATAACTGTGAACAATGCCAATTTGTCCTTGATAGTCACCTTCACGGAACGCACGAACGCCCAAAGCACTTGCCAACATCACATGATAGGCACCAATCATTGTTTTTTGAACATCTTGCAAACCAGGAGGATAATTACCAATAAAATATCCGTTAGCAATAAACCATTTCGGTTCATTAAAAGTCGTCCAATAGCGAACTTTATCACCAAAATGTTCAAAGCAGACTTTTGCTAAATGTTCAAAAGCATATGCTACTTCATTATTTAGCCACCCTCCTTCTTCTTCCCAATATTGTGGTAAATCCCAGTGATAAATCGTAACAAATGGTTCAATGTCGTACTTGTGGCAAGTATCTAGTAATCGATGATAAAATTCAATTCCCTTCGGATTAATATCACCTTCTTTATTTTTGATGATTCTCGGCCAAGATAACGAAAATCGATATGAAGTTTGTCCACCTTCTTTCATCATTCGAATGTCTTCTTCAAATCGATGATAATGATCGCTTGCGACATCCCCATTTTCTAAATTATTTTCATGAAGATAGTGATCCCACATAGATTCTGCTTTATCGTCTACATTCCAAGCACCTTCACATTGATAAGAGGCTGTTGCCCCACCCCAGAAAAAATGTTTATCCATCAATAGTCTCCTTCCATTTGTATAATTCTCCAAACTCTCCAATCATATCTACAGCAATATTAGTGGCTGTCAAATGACCCTCAGCATGCACCAATAACATATCGACATCGTCCATTCGTTCTTCTGAAGAAAGCTTTCGTAACATCTCCGCATGGGCACGATGAGCTTGTTTAATTTCACTTTTAGCTGTTCCATATTTCTCATTAAATGTTTTAAAATCCCCTTGTTTAGCAGCGATCAGGGCTTCATAAGCATCACTTTTTGCGTTACCTGCATGCAAAATAATGGACATTGAGTCCATCTCTGTTCCAGGTCTGACTTCATCCATTAAAGTTCCTCCCTTCTCTTAATATTAACTATAAAGCGTTTTCAATGGGAGTTAAAACTTTTATTTTCCACTTCGATGTGGAAAAACAAAAACACCATATCATGGTTTTCGCCTTGGCTATTGCACAATGAAGGGGAAAACGAAACTTCAATCAATAAAAATTAGACCGACACAATGTAAATCACGCAATTCTTGTCAGTGGGGCAAGTAACCATAACTCTAGGACGTGGTAGTTTTAGTCTACATACCTTATTGCCTAACGATTAATAAGAAACACAAGCTAACGCCTTCACGTTCTATGAAAATGCCCATGTGGCCAATATCTTGTTGCTCCAAGTTTACAAACGATTATCTGTGATAAAGTGGTTCAATAACCTTTTTTGTGAGTATTAAAAATGGGGGTTAAAATATTCTATTGAGCTTTTCAAATTGGATATTCGAATAAAACACGGGGTAGAAACGTTCTATCCGACAATTTGATTGCATTGGAAGTCCGAAAAACGGGATAGAAGCGCTCTATTAGCTTTTTGAGTAAAGGGATTAGAATAAAAAAAAACAGAACAAATGGGTTCTATAACTTTTCTAAATGGGTTAGAAGCTTAATAGAAAAAAATAGGCTGGACAAGCTTCGACACTTCTACAAATGGTTATTAGTGGACGAGGGTTGGGTGATCTACAAAAAGAAGCGATCACAGGATATATAATTATACATTTTGTGACCGCTTCTTGACTTTGTCTATTGTCGTTTTTTTGTCTTCTTATTCTGTTGTTTTTCCATCTCACTCAACGGTTCGTTGGCAAATTCATGATCAAATTGCTTTGGCATCGCTTGTTTCTTCTCCTGTAGTTCATGATCGTTAACAGGGCGTTTGATATAGGCATCATCTCGTTTTGACAAATAACCCACCTCCTTAACATTAGGATGTGTGAGTTCAGCTAACCTATACCTCTACCCATTAGTATTGTATAAAAAAAGTCAAGCACCCGATCTCGAGTAGCTTGAGGCCTTTTCAGTAAAACTTGACATTGATTTAAAAATTTATGCAATGCCAGTGATCACGACTACTAACATAGATCAGAACTTTAACAGAAGAACTTGCTCTCCGTCAACATGCTCACCCGTTCGAACAAACCCAAGATTTTCATATAACTTAATAGCCACCTGGTTATTGGGAACAGCGGATATTCTTAGTTCCTTTTGGTTAATTTTTTCTTTAAAGAAACTTACTGCTACTGAAAGTGCCTTCGTGCCATAGCCTTTATTCTGATATTCCTGATCAATCATAAACCGTTCAATCCACCAAGAATCTAAAGGATAATCAGCATCAGCCGGGTAATAGCTAAACATTATAAAACCAACTAAGTTTTCTTGCTCATAAATAGCAAAAGGTAGTCGATCAGCTTCATAATTTGCTTCAAGCAATGAATACCAGTTAGGTGTAATAAAATCCTCTTGATCTTCTAATACGGTTAACTCAGCACATGCTTTATAATTAGATTGGTCTATTGTTTTTAATAAAACAGTCATAAATGAATTCCTTTCATTTGCAAGTTTTATATGGATTAGTTAAAAAGCCCTTGTTAATGCTCATGTCATTAACAAGGGCTTATTTTAATTAATAATTTGAACTTTTACTGTTTTTCGTCCAAATTGCTGAGCTTTTTCCGGTGTCGACATGTGCAAATCAATTTTATTTCCTTTGATAGCACCGCCCGTATCTCGAGCAACAGCATACCCATAGCCTTCAATATACACTTTCGTTCCTAATGGAATCACACTAGGGTCAACCGCAATAACCCCTTCAGGATTCGCCTTTAAATCATGCCCCGTTGCTGTTCGACCTTGACCATCACAGGAACTACAATCCCAATTATAAGCAGTTGCTTCCATCGTCAATGTTTTTGAATTACTATTTGAGTTATTATTTGAATTAGAGCTTGTTGTCTGAATATTACTACTTCCACCGCGTGATGCGATCTGATCAATAACTTTAGTTCCTACTGCAACTACTCGTTGTTCACTTTCTTTCTTCATGTCTTCACTAATTAACTCTCGATCAACTTCCTCACCGTTTTCAATGATTACACGATATTGTTTTTCGATTAAGCCATCTGAACCCGATTCGATAACCTGTTCCTCTCCTTTTTCAAGTGAGGAATCATTTCGCCGAACCGTTGAAAAATCAACTTTCTCTTCAACAACATCTGTGACTTCTTCAACGCGTGTAATACTAACTGTCATATCTTCCTTTATCGCTTCATCTGCCTCAGGCTCGAGACGGTCAAGTTCATTTAATTCAATTGATTCAGACGCTAATAAATCTGCAACTGTCTTTTCAGTTGTCCATAATGTATCTTTTTCTGTTGCATCTTTTATTGTCACTTCAATGGCTTGATTTAAGACAATGTCTAATTGTTCTTCAATCTCTGTACTTAATTCAACATTTAAATCATCATGTTCACCAACTGTTAGATTAATTTCATCAAAAAATGCTTCGACCGTATCTTCAGTTGTATAATATGTCTCTTCAGTTTCATCAACAGTTAACGTTAGTGCCTTTGCCTCTTTGTAACTTACTTGCATGCCAGATTCTATTTCTTCATCAAGGTTATGTGATAATTTATCATGATTACTTACTTCAATACCTAGTTCTGTTAAAAATTCTCCAACCGTATTTTCGCGAGTAACCACCGTCTCCGTTTCATCATTATGGGTAAATTCAACTTCTGTTTTTGTTGTTTCTAATACCGTAATATAAATAACGATTATGAGTGCTACAATACTTATGAATGAAAAGAATATCTTGCTTTTTAATACTGGCAATAGCTTAGATATTGACTTCATGCTATTTTGCCTCCTTTTTTGTTACGCGCCAGTATTATATAAGTTAACAAAAAGGAAGTCAAACAGTACTTTTGCTTATATTACGGTTAGGAATGTTATTGTATCAACGGTTAGAATAGACACGACACACCTTATTTCATAATCATTAAATAAAAGTTACAAAACGAATATTTCGTTACATAATCGTAACAAATCCATTAATTAGGGAGCTGATCATGACCTCGTTAACTTAAATAATTTGTCCGCATTGGCTGTTGTGACTTGTGCAATCTCTGCTACAGATAGTCCTCTCAGCTCAGCTATTTGTTCAGCAACTAAAGCAACATAAGCAGGCTCATTACGCTTACCTCGATATGGATGTGGGGCTAAAAATGGACAATCTGTTTCAATTAACAATCGATCGATGGGTACTTCTTTCGCTACTTCCTTTGGCAAGGACGCATTTTTAAACGTAACAGGTCCCCCTAACGATATATAAAAATTTAACTCAAGACATGCTGTCAAATAATTTGGTGAATCATTATAGCAGTGCATAATCCCGCCAACTGTCTGCGCCTCTTCTTGTTGTAAAATTTCAATAATATCCTCAGTAGCCTCACGATTATGAATAATGATCGGCATGTTTAATTTTTTGGCTAATCGAATTTGTTTTTTAAAAACTTCTTTTTGAATTGACTTAGGCGACTTATCCCAATGATAGTCTAAGCCCATCTCACCTAAAGCAACGACCTTTGGATGTCGAGAGAGCTCTTCTAACCAATTTAATTCATGATCAGTAAAATCAATCGCATCAACCGGATGCCAACCAACAGCTGCATAAATAAAATCATGCTGTTCAGCTAGTTCAATCGCTTTTGGAATCGTCTCATGATCAAAGCCAACAACCACCATTTTTTCAACACCTGCTTCTTGCGCTCGCTTAATCACCTGATCACGATCTTGATCAAAATGAGCCACATTTAAATGGACGTGGGTATCAAATAACATGTAAATTGCCTCCTAATAAGACTTAACGAAGATTGGTTCATTAAACTATACTAACACTGTTCCCCAAAAATATAAATCCTACCTATCTCGAGTTTTGAATTACCTTTCATTGATGGCTCCTTATTTTAATTTCTCGGGTTTATCATAATATAGTCAGTATTTACAATCCTTCCTCCAAATAATTGAGTCATAATTTTCTTTTTGATGTCATGAGTAACATCTAAATATATTGTTTTTCCTTTCCATATTTAATGAGTGCTTCATATGGATCTCCATTTAACTTTAATAGAACAGAGAAAGCTGGCTCTGTTTTTAGACCATCTTTTTTCATTTGTCGAATAATCTTCTTCCATTCCGGCTTATTTTGCAGTATGTGATATTCTATCACCATATACAAGTAACCATTTTGTTCTTTAGTGGGGCGATTCTGAGCAAACAATTCAAACTCAAAACCGGCAAAGAAAAAATGAGTTAATCGAACATCTTGATTTCGTACTATGATTCTCTTTTGTGTGAATTTTTCAAAATGCCCATAAGCCTCTTTTAGATTTGAAGCAAGTTCATCTAAATTTTCTGCTTCTAACACAATATCTAAATCGGATTTTTCATGATCAATAGCTAATGGAATTGTTCCACATAGAAGAGGCTTTGCTGCTGAAAACTGTTGTAAAATATTTAAGTTTTTCATTACTTTATATGCACTTTTCTGTTTTTTATTTCCATTCTTAATCATATTCATTGCATCAATCATATCATTACACCTCTTGAAATTTTAAAAACAAACTACTCGTGAAAAAAGAGGCTGCTGCGAAATGTATAATGTACATCTTGTGACAATTTTTTTCGAGTAACTTAACCTTTAATATGGTAATCATTTGTATGAATATCGAAATCCGTTCGCAATTTTAACCTCTAGCTAAAAAAAGTTGAGTAGAAAGTAGAGCACATCTATTCGGGGTTTCAAGCAAAATTGCAAGTCAAAAAATAGGGGATAGAATGTTTCAAATACATTCCTAATACCGATAAAAAAGCTGTTGCACAACATATCCTGCATTGTGCAACAGCTTCTTAATAAAGATCTATATTATTTTACAACAGAACCATTTGGCAAGTTAGCATCATATACGGTTGTTAATGATAAGTTTCCTTCTGAATCTTCACCGGTTAAGATCATCCCTTGTGATAGCTCTCCTCTTAATTTTACTGGCTTCAAGTTCGCCACAACAATGACTTTTTTTCCAACTAGATCTTCAGGTTGATAGTATTCTGCAATACCGGAAATAATTTGACGTTTCTCCTCGCCTAAATCAACATAAATCTTTAGTAATTTATCAGCTTTTTTCATTTTCTCTGCCTTAATCACTTCTGCGACGCGTAGATCAAGAGTCAAAAAGTCATCAAAAGCGACCTCGTCTTTAAATGGCGTAACATTTGACTCTTTTATTGGTGTAGATTGCTTCATCATTTCCTTAATTGTCTCTACTTCTACTTCGATATCTAATCGTGGAAAAATCGGATCAGCTTTATTCACTTTTGTCCCTTTTACAATGATATTTGTCTCAGGTAAGCTAGTCCATGCTTTAAACTGATCACCCTGAAGACCAAGTTGAGCCAAGATCGCCTCAGGGGTTTCAGTTAAAAACGGCCGCAACAATACTGCTATTCGACGGAGAGCATCTGCTAAATGAGCCATCACATTTCCAAGACGGGCTTTATTTTGCTCATCCTTTGCCAGTACCCATGGTTGTGTTTCATCGATATATTTATTGGTTCGACTCACATATTGCCAAATCGTTGAAAGTGCCACACTAAACTCCATTTTATCCATTGCACGCTCAACGTCCTCAATCGTTTTCACTGCAAAAGCTTCTAACTGTTCATCATATTGATCTTCTCCAGGATTAAAGGCTGGAATTTCACCAGCAAAATATTTATCAATCATGGCAATTGTTCGATTAAGCAGATTACCTAAATCATTAGCTAAATCATAATTGACTCGATCAACAAATCCCTCCGGTGTAAAGACACCATCAGAACCAAACGGTACTTCTCTTAATAGATAGTAACGTAATGAATCTAAACCATAGCGATCAATTAATGAAACCGGATCAACAACATTTCCTTTTGACTTCGACATTTTCCCATCTTTCATTAAAATCCATCCATGGGCGAAAACTTGCTTAGGCAATGGTAAATCTAAAGCCATTAACATAATCGGCCAATAAATCGTATGGAATCGAACGATCTCTTTACTCATTAAATGAACATCAGCTGGCCAATATTTTTGGTAAAGCTGATCATCGTCACTTCCATAGCCCAATGCGGTAATATAGTTTGATAGTGCATCAATCCAAACGTAGATGACATGTTTTGGATCGCCTGGTACTTTAATTCCCCAATCAAACGTCGTTCGAGACACTGCAAGGTCTTCTAAACCTGGCTTGATAAAGTTGTTAATCATTTCATTTTTACGACTTTCAGGTTGAATGAAATTAGGATTTTCCTCATAAAAGGCTAATAAACGATCAACATATTTGCTCATTTTGAAAAAATAAGATTCTTCTTTTACTTTATCAACCGGTCCACCACAGTCTGGACAGTTACCTTCTACGAGTTGGCGTTCAGTAAAAAAGGATTCACAAGATGTACAATACCATCCCTCATACTGGTCAAGGTAAATATCGCCTTGTTCAAGCAATTGAGCAAAAATCTGCTCAACAATCTGTTTATGACGCGGTTCCGTCGTTCGAATAAAATCATCATACGATATGTCTAATTTATCCCAAAGGGTTTTAATCCCACTGACAATCTCATCGACATACTCCTGCGGTTCTACGCCCGCTTCAGTTGCTTTCTTTTGAATCTTTTGACCATGTTCGTCCGTTCCAGTAAGATACATCACATCATAACCACGCAATCGTTTATAACGTGCCATTGCATCTCCTGCAACCGTTGAATAGGCGTGGCCAATGTGTAGATGACCACTTGGATAATAAATAGGTGTTGTGATATAAAAGGTATTTTTATCTGTCATTCTATGTCCTCCTAAATGGTTCAAATCCTATATAAAATAAGAATGCGCTTAATGAATGTTTAGTTTGACTAACTATTCTTTTTACATTGTAACGGTTTTACAATTATTTTTCCATCTAATCATTGATGATAAGCTTATTTTTATCCATCTTTTCCATATTTAAATTCATTCATTCCATATTTAATAAATCCAAAAATCACATTAAGTATTTTAAGTATAATTTTTCCCTTTAATATAATATAATTGGTTTTTTTGATTGACACATATTGAAATTACTGGTATATTCTATTTAGGTATTGTCGAAATATGCCGAATATACGTTAAAGGGGAGAAAACGATGAAATCTACAGGTATTGTACGCAAGGTTGATGAGTTAGGACGTGTTGTTATACCCATTGAATTACGACGCACATTAGGTATTGCAGAAAAAGATGCTTTGGAGATTTATGTGGATGATGAGCGTATCATCTTGCAAAAATATAAACCAAGCATGACTTGCCAAATTACTGGTGAAATTTCTGATGATAACCTATCCCTGGCTGAAGGTAAACTTGTTTTAAGTCCAGAAGGTGCCAAAGCATTGGTTGACGAAATTAACCGTACTTTGGACAAATAAGTACACTGAAAAGAGAGTCTATCATCTAAATAAGCTCAAAATTTTAGATGTTTGTCTAACTTTTATGAGCAATTTTAGAAGCGCTCTCTTTTTTATTTTTAATCAATTAAGATGATATTGTTGATAAACCTCTCGCTTTGCTACTTCCCGCTCTTGAGCCACCTTTTTTATGGCCTCTTTACTCGTTAACTGTTCTGCTTCAATATAATGATCGACATGTTCAATGACAGAAAGTTCCCCCCACCATAATTGTTCAGTGCCAACCGGATCTATAGCTCCTTCAATAATAAGACAAAACTCTCCCTTTACCGTCCCTTCTTCTGCCCAGTTCAGTACATCTTCAACTGTTCCTCGAATATACTCTTCGAATTTTTTCGTTAATTCTCGGGCAATCACGACCCTTCGATTCCCCAAGTTCGCTTTTATATCGTTTAAAGTCGCTTTTAACCGATAAGGTGACTCATACAAGATCACTGTTGCTTGTTGCCTTTTTAAGTCTTGCCAAGCTTTTTTGCGTTCTTTGTTTTTTTTCGGTAAAAAACCATAGAAATAAAAATGATCTGTTGCTAATCCTGATCCTATTAATGCGCACAGAGCAGCATTTGCACCTGGCAAAACGACAACATTTATCTCCGCTTGGATTGCTTCCTGAATCAATAATGTACCCGGATCTGAAATACCTGGCATTCCTGCATCGCTCACTAAAGCAATTTGCTTACCTGCTTTCAGTTCATTCAATAGATACACTAGCTTTGACTGCTGACTATGCTCATGATAACTAGTAAGCGGACAATGAATATCAAAATGGGTAAGTATTTTTTTAGTATGACGTGTATCCTCTGCTGCAATGAGGTTAACTTGTTTTAATGTATTTAATGCTCTAATTGTAATATCCTCTAAATTTCCAATTGGAGTGGGTACAATATATAAAATACCTATCTCACTATTATCCTGATAACTTTTTTGTGTTTTCAATCTACTCACCTATTTTTTGTTCCTGAATTATTTTTTCCTTTTTCTCGCGAGGCATTTTTTTGATCTTATATTCCATTTGCATCGCAGCTTCCTTCGTTTCAAATGCTTGATAGTAGCGTAATTTAAATGGGCCTCTGCCTCTTGTATACTTTGCCCCTTTCCCTAACTCATGCATTCGTAATCGATTAGCTAAATGATTTGTATAACCCGTATATAACGATCCATCTTTACATTCGATGATGTAAATACCATGCTCAGTAGACAAGTTGATGCAACTCCTTTGTATAACTGCCATCGTCGTTAAAGACATAGAGTGGCGGCAATAACTTTAAATCAGCCTTTCCATCACGAATGGCTTCAATTAACAAAATGTTTGCCTCTTTCCCTTCTCTAGGATAAACAAATCGGATCCGTTTTGGCTCAAGCTTATAAGTTCGCATCAAACTAATCAGATCAACAAGCCGTCCTGGCCGATGAACCATGGCCACCTTTCCACCTGATTTAGCTAATTGACTCGATGTTTGAATGACCTCTTCAAGGTTAACTAACATTTCATGTCTTGCAATGGTCAGATGATCATTTTTATTTAATTGATTTCGATGTTCCGTCTTAAAGTAAGGAGGATTCACGGTAACAAGGTCAAATTTATCATTACCGAAATAACGCGGCATATCATTTAGGTCACCATGAATCATCTTGATTTGCTCTTCTTTATTATTATGTCGAATACTTCGCCATGCCATATCATACAATCGTTCTTGAATTTCCACACCAATCATCGGTACACGAGTGAACTTACTCATCAGTAGCGGAATGACACCATTTCCCGTACAAAGATCAATAATTTTCCCTCTTTTTAATGGAAGAGATGCAAAATCAGCTAACAAAACAGCATCAATTGAATACGAAAAAACTGTTGGGCTTTGAATAATTTGCATCGATTGATCCGTAAATAGATAATCGAAACGCTCATCACCTACTAGACTTACCATTCTTAACCTCCATACCATAATATAATTCCAATTTATGTTTAACTTGTTCAATAAAAAAAAGAAAGGCTTTGTCAGTTAGACATCACATAAAGAAAATGGCACTATATGCTCAAGAAGTCCCCCAATAAGAGGGATACTGTAATGTTACTTAAATTAGAGGATGGTTCAAATCTCTTCCAACATGAGACTATTGGACTAACACCCATACCCTCCAAAATATTATGAATTTTTCCTGCTGTGGTAATGCTTCAACTGATGAGGCCTTATAAGAAAGAGTAAGATATCTCTAACAGACTAAACATTTTTATTTATCTTATAAATAAGACTGGTTTTTGAGAGTGTAATCAACTGCCATTTAGTTGAAGACAAGTCTTGTCCTAAATGACGTTTCGCTTCTTACTCCAAAAGCCAGTCTTTATCTGATGATAAAATGTCTATTTTTTATTTAAAAACTGTAAACAAAATAGACAATCCTCATCTTGTCTAGGGCTTCCAAAATGAATATTACAGATATGGAATCCTTCTTCGTATAGTCGTGCTAAATTATCATAACCTTCACCAATAACACTAGCATGACTATCTTGTTGAATATCATTTTTTTCTGCCACTTCAACTTCTTTATCTAAACGTTGGCGTAAATGATGATTCTCAATTGTGATCCGATGATTTTCCTCTAAAAGTTCTTTTAAATGTCCCTTTAAATCACCTAATTGTTGGTAAAGTTGACCAATCTGTTCTTCCATATCTGATACTTGCTCGAACACTTCCTTTTTGTTCATGGCACTACCACCTCATCATTCCATGGTCATTAAATCAACAACACCTTGTTCAATTAATTCATCTAATGTGTATTCAACCACACGTTCTTTCTCAATAACTTCAATCTGAATAACACGTTCTAATATATTTAAACCAACAACCTTACCCTCACCAATAGGTGTCTGGATCTTTTCACCCAAATCGGGGAGTTGTTTTTTCGCTTCTTCATAATCGTCATTTTCATATTTTAAACAGCACATAAGACGACCACATAACCCTGAGATCTTTGCCGGATTTAAAGATAAATTTTGATCCTTTGCCATTTTAATAGAAACCGGTTCAAAATCACCTAAAAATGTTGAGCAACACAGCATTCGACCACACGGACCAATTCCACCTAGTAGTTTTGCTTCGTCTCTCACACCTATTTGCCGTAACTCAATTCTCGTTTTAAAAATAGAAGCTAAATCTTTAACTAAATTTCTAAAATCTATTCGACCATCAGCTGTAAAGTAAAAAATAACTTTATTCCGATCAAATGTATACTCAACGTCAACAAGATTCATATCAAGTTGATGCTCATTAATTTTATCAAAGCATACTTGATATGCTTCTTCAGCATTTTTCTTATTTTCTATTACCGTACACTTATCCTTCTTTGTTGCAATACGAATAACCTTTTTTAAAGGTAAAACAACGTCTTCCATGTCAACAGACTTATTGGCAATCACAACCTTACCAAATTCAATGCCTCGTGACGTTTCCACAATAACGTACTGCTCCTGTTCAATAACTAGCTGATCAGGATCAAAATAATATATTTTGCCCGCCTTTTTAAAGCGAACACCAATAACTTCTACCATCTATAATCACCTCTGCATTCGCAGTGTTAATTTCTCCATGACTAGGGTGGGATGGACATTTTGCATTATATGTCGTTTGGCTTCTAAAATAAAAGCTAAAATTTGTGTTGTTTCATTTTTTGACCAATGCCAGACGCACTTTTCGAGTTCTTTTAAATAACTTTGAAAAACGATAGCCTCTTTTTGATCAATCTGTAAATAGATTAAATCCTTAAACCAATACATTAATAAACCTAAGCCAAAGCTAAGTTTTTCTCGATCTGAAAAATGCTCCATCCATTGCTTCTGTATAAATAATAAAGTCTCATCCGGTTTAGATTGGAGTATCTCTACTAATTGTACCACTAACTTTCGTGCCTGCGCAAACCACTCATCTTGATCTAACGCTCGTGCTTGTTCAAGATTTGGCATAACGACTGAAAATAATCGAGCATTTTCTGGTAAGATACCTTCTTCCTGTAAGGCTTCTTGAATAGATTGAGATGATAACGGCATTAGTGTAATGGTTTGGCACCTTGACTTAACCGTATCAAGTATCGCTTGACTATTTTCTGTCATGAGAATAGCCGTTGTTTTTTGACTAGGTTCCTCTAAAAATTTTAATAATCGATTAGCTGCATTTGTTGTCATTAAATCGGCATGTGAAATGAGATAAACCTTTTGATTTGATTCTAAGCCTGTATAAGTAAACTCTTTTTGTAAATGGGCAATTTGATCTTTCTTAATTGAAGCGCCATCTGGACGAATCCAATGAACGTCTGGATGATTACCTGAATCAATTCGCCTGCATTCGTTACATTGATGACAAGGCTCACCTTCATTTATCTCTTTACAAAATAAGCTTTTTGCTAATAAATAGCCAAATGCTTCTTTACCTGTTCCCGGATCACCTTGGATTAGATAAGCGTGTGCTATCCGACCACGAATCAACATTCGTCGCAGCATTTTCGTAGCAATTGGCTGTCGATCTAAAATATCTGTCCAACTTTTCATCCATGGCACCCCCAAATTAGTTTTAAACATGTTTAAAAAGCTTTTGCTTTGATTATTAATATTATAGTCATAGTGTAAAAAGAGAGAAATCAACGTGACGATTTCTCTCTTTCGTTGTTATATTCTATTTTAGCATAAATCACAGGAGTGTCATTTGTTTATGAATACAAATTAATTAATAAACCTTTAATTTCTCCAATCATATCAAGTAAATCAATAGAACGCTTTTCTTGTTCGACAATTGATTCTGTTAAAGCAATTAATTGTTCGTCAATCTGTTTAACAATTAATAATCGACGACTATTTCCATTCAAGTTGAATGTATGTGAATGAGAGATATCTAATCCAAAATTAACTGCCTCTTTTATGAAAGCTTTAACAAAACGTTTATATTTTGCTAATTCACGAAGCGTACGATAACGTGCAAGCTTCTCACCTTGGCTAGTAATTTCCTTCATAAGGAGTTCCAGCTCATAGCCTTGTAGTTTCTCAGCTTGTGTCATGACCATTGCATCAAAAGATAAACCTTTTGCCTTTGGTATTGGTTGATTCAGTTTAGTTGCATCAACTTGTGAGCGAATCTCTTTATTAATTTTCACAATATTATACATCCTTTAAATTATTATTAATCATGCCTCAGTATCATTTCATTTGAATTTCCTATGCTAACTTACATAAGTTTCATATTACCACTTATAAGTCGAAAGCCTCTGTTAAACAAGTTAGAATTGATGAAATTGATCGACAGGCAATACAAAAACAGTCGCCCCGCCGACTTCGATATTTATTGGCTGAGGGATATAAGAGTCTGTATTCCCACCCATTGGAGAAATAGGGGCCACCATTTGCTCACGTTGACTTGAATTCCGTTTAATAATGTCAAGTGCCTGATCAACATACTCATCTTGGCAACCAATCATTAATATTGTATTTCCTTCTTTTAAAAAACCACCTGTTGATGATAACTTGGTTGTTTTGAATTCTTTCTTGCTTAGTGCATCAATCAACCGACTACTATCCTTATCCTCAATAACAGCTAAAATTAACTTCATTTCAAGTCGCCTCCTGAATAATATTCTTACTCATTTATATGCAACAAAATTTTTTGATACGCTGTTTCAATAACATCTGCTAATGATTTCTCTGCATCAATCGTTTCAATACGTACCGGAAAACGTTTCTTTAGTATTTGATAGCCTTCATAGACCGTTTGATGAAAAGATAAGTCTTCAACATCCAATCGATTTTGTTCACGGGTCTGATTGGCTTGGATTCTTGCTAATCCCTTTTTCGGTTCAATATCAAAAAATAAAGTTAAATCTGGCATAAATTGTTCAATCGCGAATTGGTTAACTTGATAGATATTTTCTATTCCTAAGTCTCTTGCATAACCTTGATATGCTAAACTACTATCTATAAATCGATCACATAAAACAATTTTACCAGCATCTAACGCAGGCTTGACCTTTTCAACGAGATGTTGACGTCTTGCTGCAGCATACAGTAATGCTTCTGTTCGTGCATCCATTTCTATATTTGAGTTATCTAAAAGAATGTCACGAATCTTTTCGGAAATTTTTATTCCTCCTGGTTCTCGTGTGACCATAACGGGATAACCTCGCTTAATTAATTGATCAGCAACACCAGCTAATGCTGAGGTTTTCCCAGCTCCTTCGCCAC
Source organism: Amphibacillus sp. Q70 (assembly GCF_052055485.1). Lineage (GTDB taxonomy): Bacteria > Bacillota > Bacilli > Bacillales > Amphibacillaceae > Amphibacillus. Next base: position 1,069,914 of record NZ_CP197171.1, read on the forward strand.
CTTCAAATGTTATAAAATATCCTCTCACCATATATTCTCCTTTAACCATTCCTGAGGTGAGCCTTCCATTAATAAGATGGATCTACACACAGGTCGTCACTAACTAAGCATATTGATACTTCTCCTATTATTGTAGCATGTTTAAGCTAAAATATTAATGATCTTTCAGATAATTCTTAACTTCCACTAAATTTTTGAAGCTGTAAATATATACTACCTAAAGTAAAAAAGTCTCATATTCTTTTAATTAAAAGAATATGAGACTTAAACATTTAACTATTTAACGGGGACTTTTGGATTCGCTTTAATTTATTAACAAAAAAACGGTAATTTGGATCTTCTGGATCAGTTGCTACTATCTTCGTCTGACAACTCTCACAAATGTATAAATCATAGATAAATATCCCCTTTGCTTGATTTGTATCACAAATATGACAATAATTCATCGGCTCCACCTCCATTTACTAGTTTCACCGAATGAAGTGGAATCTATACATTTAAATAGTAGAAAAAAAGCAGAAACCTGCTAGAATTGTCTAACAAAGTTTCTGCCTTTAATTATTCTATTCTTCGTCTGCTTCGTCTTCTTCGCCTTCTGGCTCTGGTTCTTCTTCTACTTCATCAATTTGGTCAGCAACAAATGGTTCTTCTTGTGTCACTGCAATTTGATGGCGTTGAGCCTCTGGGAACTTATCAAAGCTAGCTCCATAATTATGAACACGATTATTAACTGGAACTAAAATAGCACGGTATACAGTTGGGAAAACTGGAATTTCCTCAACCATAAGCTCTTGCCATTCGCTATACACCTCTTGACGATATTCTACATCAAAGGCATCTTCAGATAATCCTTCTGCTAATAATCTGTCATTCTCTTCACTTGCAAAGCGTGGATAGTTAAAGGCTGCATTTCGACCATATAAACCTGAAGGATCCACATCAAATCCTACGCCCCAAGCACCTTGGTAAATATCAATATCAGGATCATCAGCTTCGACACGATCATAGAATGTATTAAATTCTTGCAAGCGTCCATCTAATAGTTGAACATTTAAGCCGACTTCTTCCCATGCTTGCATATAATAGCGAGCGATTGGTTCAGCTGTGTCTCCACCAGACATGGAAGCAAAATTAATTACTAATTCATTACCGTCTGGATCTGTACGATAATCATCATCTTCATTAGCATACGTATATCCTGCTTCATCTAAAATTTCATTAGCCAGATCTGGATCATAAGTCGGTGCTTCAATCGTTTCATCATGATAATCTGGGTGTGAAGGTGGCGTTAGGGTTGTCGCATTCCAACGCAGTCCATCATAGAATTGATTTCCTAGTGTTTCATTGTCTACCGCATGCCACATCGCACGGCGCAAGTCGACATCAGCCATTTTCGCATCAGGATCAGGCTGTACTTCGCCATCTTCCCATGTACCTAGTTTAAAGCCAATATACGTATAGGCATTATCAATTATACCTAGGTATTCCACATTTGACATATCTGCATTATCCAAATATTGGTCAGGTGGGAATGTACTCACCGCATCTACTTCTCCTGATTGTAACGATTGAACAACCACGTTTGGATTAATTACACGAACGTTGACACCATCAAGTGCTGGTTCACCTTGCCAATAGTCTTCGTTCTTCACCATCGTGACTGTTTCACCTTGAACAATCGATTCTACTTTAAATGGTCCATAGCCAATAGGTTCTTGACGAACAGCATCGGACGATGCCATATCTTCAATTGGAATATCTTCAAAAATATGCTTTGCTAATGGATAAGCCCAAACTCCACCTGCTAATAGGGATGGAGTAAATTCATGATAAGTGAATTTAATTGTCTTATCATCAATAATTTCAATACCTGAAATTTCATCAGCATCTCCATCATGATACTCTGGCATTCCTTCAACACTACTCAATGATTGTGTATAACGAACACCATCATAGTCTGGGTGCCCAACAACTTCATAAGCATAGGCCCAGTCTTCTGCCGTAACTGGCTCCCCATCGTGCCAATTTAGGGCATCATTAATTGTAAATGTAATCGATTGATCATCTTCGTCTACTTCAAAAGTGGCAGCGCCTTCTTGAGTGTAATTATAGTTCTCATCAAAAGCAAGTAGATTCTCACTAAACCAATCGATAATCTGAACATCTGGGTTACCAGAATAGAAGTTATAGTTTAATGTTCCTTCAAATGGTGTATCTGACACTAAACCAAAATTCAGCGTTCCACCTTCAATCGCTTCCCCTTCATTTGTCTTCATGTGTTCAAAGTCATCAATAGAAGCGAGTTCTCTTTCTGAGTCTCCATCATTATTACAACCTGCTAACACAAGTACTAACAATAACATTAGTGCAAAAAGACCTTTTGACATGCTACCTCTTGTCATACAATAACCTCCCCATTATTTTATGTGTTTTATCAACATGAATTGTTGACTATTTATACTTAACATCTTTTTAAGATGTAGGTATCAATCTCAATAGATATGACACTTAGCCTCGACGTTGACGGGCATCTGTCGCCCGTTTTAACGCTTCTCCAACGTTTCGAACGCTAAGCATTAATAAGAAAATCAGAATCGCTGCGGGTAACCAAATCCACCAGCGGTATTCTAAGGTTTGTGGGTTTCGCGCATAGCTTAATAACGTCCCTAAGCTCGGTGTTGACTCTGGAAAGCCAAAGCCCAGAAAGGATAAGCCTGACTCTAACCCAATATTAGCTGCCAAATTCAATGTCATCGTCACGATGATTAACGAACTTAAATTTGGCAGCACTTGCCCAAACATGATCTTCCACTGCGAGGTCCCCAAGGTCTTGGACGCTTGGGCATAATCTAACTCCCGTTCTTGTAAGGCTTTTGACCGAACTAACCGGGCAATCCCCATCCATAAAAAGGCGGTCATGATCAGTGAAAAGGCCATTGTACTATAACTCGGCACAATTGCGACAAAGACAATTACGATCATCAGAAACGGTAAGATTTGAAAGAAATCAAGAATACGCATCATGACGTTATCGACATGCCCCCCAAAATAACCGGCTACTAATCCGAAGATCACGCCAATCATTCCGGTTAAGAAAGTAACAATAAATCCAATCCATAAAGAGTTCCGTGTCCCCACGATCAATTGACCAAAGACATCACGTCCCCCATAATCGGTTCCTAACCAAAATTCGTTGTTCGGTGCTTGGTGAATAGAAAACAAGTCGACTCGAACAATTTGATCTAAATCTAAAACACCTGAAATCGTAAAAACAACCACGGTAATGGTCACAAAAAAGATTAATGACACTAACGCTAATTTATCGCGAACAATTTCGCGCCAAAGGATATTTAAGCCACTCTGACTTTTGTTGGCTTTCTTTTCCTTTTTAACATCTACATCTACATTGATTTCTGCCATGGATCTCACTCCTTTCTCGATTACTTAATTCGAATTCTTGGATCAACAAGGCTTAAGATAATATCGGATAATAACGCTCCTAAGATTGAGGCGACACCGAATAGTAAAACGACGGCGGTTACCACACTATAATCACGTTGCGTGATCGACTCCATAAAGAGAAGCCCCATACCTGGGTAACTATAAATCGTTTCAATAAAGACCGTTCCTCCAATTAAGCCGGTAATCTCAAAGCCGAATAAAGCAGCAATCGGTAACAGTGAGTTTCTAAAGACATGGCGATTGTAAACACGAGACTCTGAAGCCCCTTTCGCTCGAGCGGTCAAAATAAAATCTTTCTGTTTGGTATCAATGATTTCATTACGTAAATATTGCACCGTATTAACGGTTGTAATCAGGGCCATCGATAAAGCCGGTAACATCAAATGATGCAGGCGACTGACGATATAAGGCAAAGTACCGGGAGTTAAGCCCGGACCGACACTTGATCCCGTTGGGAACCAACCGAAATTAAAACCAAAAATCCACAAAATCACTAAGGCAAAGATAAATAAGGGGGTCGCAAACCCAATGTACGTATAGCCTGTAATCATTTGATCCCGAAGGGAATCATTGTAGCGGCCACTCGTAATCCCCAATGGGATAGCAATCAAATAGGTAAAAATTAAAGTTAATAAAGACAGCCACACCGTATTATTCAATCGTTGACCAATCAAAGTGGTCACATCCACTTTAAACCGAAAGGATTGCCCTAAATCGCCTTGTAAGGCATTGCCTATCCAATCAATATACTGAATATGCCAAGGATCATTTAAACCCAGACGTTCCCGTTGTTCAGCAATCGTTGCCGGGTCTAAGTTAGGATCGACTAACCCGGTTAAAGCATCTCCCGGCATCAACTGTGCCATGAGAAAAACCAAGACACTGAGTAACAGAATCTGAGGTAGTGTAATCATCAATCGTCTCACAATAAACTTCCACATCGTCAGGTCACCCTCTCTCTGGCAAAGCAACGAGATGGGTTTCTGATTGGCGACGTAAGGCATAGGCTAAGCCCTCTTCATCGAAATAATCATGATAGGACTGTTCATATTCTTTTTGAACATCTTCTCTAAAAGTCTTTTGCTTTGCTCTATTTTTTGGATTAATATCTGGAATAGCCGCCACTAAGCGCTTCGTATAAATATGTTGGGGATGGGTGAAGATATCTTCTGTTGTCCCTTCCTCAACATAACGCCCTTTATACATGATGCCGATCTGATCGCTCATGTGTTTCACAATGCCTAAATCATGGCTAATAAATAAATAAGTTAAATTGAGTTCCTCTTGAATATCCCGCATGAAATTTAACACTTGGGCTTGCACAGACACATCAAGGGCAGAAACCGGTTCATCGGCGATAATCAACTTAGGCTTTAAAGCGATCGCTCGGGCAATCCCAATGCGTTGCCGCTGTCCCCCTGAAAATTGGTGTGGGTATTTATAAATCGCTTCTTCTGAAAGCCCGACCTTTTCAAGCAAGTCCGCAACCCGGATCACTTCTTCTTTTTTCGTTAGTTTTTCATAGTTCCGTAACGGTTCAGCCACGATATCTAACACCCGTTTCTTTGGATTCAAAGAAGAATAGGGATCTTGAAAGATCATTTGAATATCTTTTCTGAAATCTAATTTTTTATTCTTTTTATCGGCTAAGTCCATCCCCTGAAACAGGACCTGACCAGACGTAATCTCATTTAAACCAATAATGGCTCGACCGGTTGTCGTTTTACCTGAACCGGATTCACCAACGAGACCATAGGTTTTACCTTCTTCGATTTGAAAGGATATCCCGTCAACCGCTCGAACTGAATCAATCTTTCGATTCAGGAGACCGCCTCGAATGGGGAAATGAACGTGTAAATCGTTAATCTCAAGAAAGGCCACTTGTCTCGACCTCCTCTATGTCGGGAAAATGAAAATGCTTATAGCACGTACAACGCACCCAATGATCGGGCGCTATTTCGTGTAAAACGGGATCAGCTTCATGAGCTGTCTCCTCAACCCAAGGAATTCGTGCCTTAAACCGACAGCCTGTTCGAGGTAAATGAGCTAAGGAAGGGACAATCCCTTGAATCACATGTAATTTCCCTTGTTTTTGATGGGTATTAGGAACCGAATTTAATAAAGAGCGTGTATAAGGATGTTGTGGGTTATCAAACAAGGTTTCCACAGTGGCCACTTCGACCAGTTCCCCTGCATACATCACAGCCACCCGATCTGCCATTTCAGCCACGACCCCTAAATCGTGAGTAATTAAAATAATACCGGCGTCCATGTTCTCCTTTAAGTTTCGGATCAAATCAAGAATCTGGGCCTGGATCGTCACATCCAAGGCGGTCGTTGGCTCATCGGCAATTAATAGTTCAGGATCATTGGAAATCGCAATCGCAATCATCACACGCTGCCGCATCCCACCCGATAATTCATGAGGGAATTGATCAACGACATAGTCTGGGCGAGGAATACCGACTTGATTTAATAAGTCAATCACCTTACGGCGTCGTTCTTTATTCCCCAGTCTTTTATCATGTAGGTAGAGGGCTTCACCAATCTGTTCTTCCACCGTCATTAATGGATTCAAAGCCGTTAACGGGTCTTGGAAAATCATCGCCATGTCTTTTCCTCTCACCTGATTCAGACGTGAAGAAGACATCCCCACGACATCTTCCCCTTTAAATAAAATTTCTCCTTCTGTTTTCGCTCGATTGTGTAGGCGCATAATGGAAAAAGCTAATGCACTTTTTCCTGATCCAGATTCCCCTACAATGGCTAAGACTTCATTCTTATTCACACTTAATGAGACATCGTCAACAGCCGCATAATAATCATCTCGAATTCGAAAGGAGGTATTCAAATGTTTGATTTCTAGTAATTTATTTTTCAACTCTATCCTCCTGAACATCTATACAATATTTCTAAATAAAAGAATTATTCTGAAAATTGAACAGCTAATTATTTGTCTTCCCTTCATTGTACATCATACAAAGTAGTTACAAACATTATAGATAAAAACATTTGAAAAAGCAATGTTTTATCTTACTTTTTTTCAATGCTAATCAATTCCATATACTAAAATTTTTTAATTAATTGCAAATACCCTTACATGGAAATGATCAATGATTAAGATAACTAGTCAAAATTATGAGTAGGCATGCTAATCTGAACAATTAGGTAAATATGATAGTTTATTTTTTAATTGATCTAAAGATACTTAATCCCTGCGATAAACAGCTTTTACTTTACTTGAATTAAATAAAGCTTAACCCTATTTTAATCTGTTTTTTAACATTAAATGAATAGATAAGATATATTAACAGGCATTTCACTGTTTTCATTATATGCCAGTGAACCTTGATAAAAATCAAGGTTCACTTTTTATGATTAAAACGAATCAACCTCATTGCATTCAATATGACAATTAGGATACTAGCCTCATGAATAAACATCCCTGATGCTAAATGAATCGTTCCAACTAATACACCAGCTAATAATAGAAAGACAATACCAACAGCTAATATTGTATTTTGTTTCATATTACGAATAGTAGCTTTAGAGAGTGAGTAAGCATGTGAAAGTTGTAGCAACTTATCAGCCATTAATACAACGTCTGCTGTTTCCATTGAGATATCAGTTCCACCTTCTCCCATCGCTAAACCAATATCAGCGGTTGCGATTGCCGGGGCATCATTGATCCCATCACCAGCCATTGCCACAACATGGTTTCTCGCTTTTAAGGTCTTAATATATTCTACCTTATTTTCTGGTAATAGTTCGGCATAAACTTCATCGATGCCTAGTTGACGTCCGACTAATTCAGCTGTGTGCTTATTGTCACCTGTTAACATTACTATTTTTTTAATACCATTTTTCCTCATTTCTGTTAAGGCACGAGAAGCATCCTCACGAATTTGGTCTGCAATTGAAAAAATGCCAACTATTTCACCATCTATCGCAGCAAAAATTGCTGTATGACCTATTTTTTCACGTGCTATCGCATAGTTTTGTTTAGCTTGTGAAATTTTAATATGACTTATCTTCATAAGCTTACGATTTCCAATTACAAGATTTAAACCATTTACCTTCGCACGAATCCCATTTCCTTTAACAACTTCCCCCTCTTCAGGTTCTGCCTCTAAAGAAATATTTCTTGCTTGAGCTTCTTTAACAAGCGTTTGACCTAAGTGATGTTCAGAAATTGTTTCTGCTTGAGCAACTAAGCTCAATAAAGTCTCTTCATCCTGATCATTAAATGTCTTAATGTCTGTTACTTCTGGCTTCCCTTTTGTTAATGTACCTGTTTTGTCAAAAACAATTGTATCCACTTTAGAGAAGTTATCCATTACTTCTCCACCTTTAACAAGGACACCATTCTTGGCACCATTACCAATCCCAGCAACATTAGAGACAGGTGCCCCGATAACTAATGCTCCTGGACAAGCAACAACTAAGAAAGTGATCGCCAAGTGAAGATTTTGAGTAATGATATAAACCAAGATTGATAAAACAATAACTCCTGGTGTATAGATATTGGCAAATCTATTTAAAAACTTCTCTGTTTGTGATTTGGATTCTTGTGCTTCTTCTACTAATTCAATAATTTTAGCAAAAGTCGTATCGTCTCCAACCTTTTCAGCTATCAATTCTATATAACCATTATCAATAATCGTCCCGCTAAAAACTTTATCTGTTTGTTCTTTCATAACCGGAGCAGATTCACCCGTTACCGTAGCCTCATTTAAAACAGCTCGACCTGAAACAATACAACCATCAACTGGAACTTTACCCCCGGAACGAATAATGATCCGATCTCCTTCAACAACTTCTTCAACAGGAACAATGATTGAATTCCCATCACGAATGACTGTTGCTTCCTGTGGGGCCATATCAATAAGCTCTTTTATTGAGGAACGCGTTTTTTGCAATGTTCGTATTTCTAAGTAATCCCCGAATAAAAATAAGAAAGTAACAACAGCTGATTCAACATACTCACCAATAAAAAGCGCCCCTATGACAGCAATCATAACGAGTAATTCTATACTAAAAGCTTTCATCCGTAATGCTTGGAATGCTTTAATAAATATCGGTGCCCCTGCAACTACTGTTGCGAAAATAAGTATCAACTGACGTAAAACAAAGTAAGTTGTAAAGTTAATAATAAAAGCTGATATTAACAGTAATCCTGAAATAAGCATTATTTGTTTTTTATATTTATTGATCCATAGAATAAACAAAGTTAACAACTCCTCAATATGTTTTAGATTTGTTAACTTTATATTAGATGATCATTTACATTAAAGAATTGATCAACATCAAGATTAGAAAAAAATATTTTAGAAACGTAAACTTGACTTATATACGAATGTAATAAATTCGACGTTCTCATTGATCTTTTCAATAAGACAAGTAAACACAGTCCCAGAATCTTAGGATAAGTTAGCCAAAGTTCCTTAGGATTTCCGATTAAGTTGATTTATTTTTAATGGTATTACTAAAGTAGCTTTCCTTAGTGCGACTACTTGTCCCATCAAAAGATATCCATACTCAAAGTTAGCGAAAAATTAACTAACTACAGGCTTATATAAAATTTGTAAAAAAGAGAGCATGATAAAATTCGCTTAAATAAAAAAAAGGTGTAGAGAGCTCAAAGCAATCATTCCAGGAATCCCTAAAAAACCAACAGTTGTTGCAGTAAATAAGTTGATGGGGACATGTAAACCAAATGAGCCACTCAAAATATTTAAGAAAAATAATAATAATGCACCGATTGCTATTTTCGTGATTGCTTTTGGCAGCCATTTAATTGCTTTTAGATTAAATAATATCATGAGACCAACGCATATAATGCCAACCATAATAAACAAATTCATTTATATTCACTCCTTGTCTAAATGACTCTTTGCTTCAAATATATGTTTTCAGAAAAAAAAAAGAACGCCCACATCTCGTGAACCTTCTCTAATTCTATGAGTCCTTTATGATCACCTAATATTAATTAGCATTCAAATGATAGTATCTTGCTTCTCTTAATAAATAAAAATACTTTGCTTCAGCAACCATTAATTCAAATCGTCCTGTCTCACTCGGCTCTATACTCTGATCAATAATTTTTTTCAATCGGGTCCATTCACTTTGTAACTGTAAGATATCTTGCAATAATTGTTCCTTTTCTTTTTTCCACTTTCGCTTACCAAACATGATTGCCTCACATCCTTTTATCACAGATAATCGCCCGTAGACTCACACCTTAAAAATAAAATAATTGAAGTGGGAAGCTAACGACTGCTGATGTTCTGATTCACTCGGGTCAACAATAAACTTTAATGAGATAATTAATCTTCATCCCAACCCCAGTCCTACGATATTAGCTTGTGTCCTATATTAATTAGTGAGAAAAGCGTCTCTGTTTTATAATTCACGTCGACCTTCTAAAGCTTTAGAGAGTGTTACTTCATCTGCATATTCAAGATCGCCCCCCATAGGGAGACCGTGAGCAATTCGGGTAATTCTAATTCCAGAAGGTTTGACTAATCGGGAAATATACATCGCAGTAGCTTCACCTTCGACATTCGGATTTGTAGCTAAAATCAGTTCTGTTACCTTTTCATCCTTTAAGCGATCAAGTAAAGAGGGAACATTAATATCCTCTGGTCCAATTCCATCAATTGGTGAAATCGCCCCATTTAAAATGTGATATTGTCCATTATATTCTCGCATCTTCTCCATCGCGATCACATCTTTCGGATCCTGAACGACACAAATAATAGAATTATCCCTAGATTGATCTTGGCAAATAGAGCAAGGATCTTGATCAGTGATATTTCCACATATATTACAATGGGTCAGTTCCCTTTTCGCACTTACAAGTGCCTTCGCAAAATCTAATACATCATCTTCCTTCATATTTAATACAAAAAAAGCCAGTCGAACCGCTGTTTTCGGTCCTATTCCTGGCAATTTAGTAAAGCTATCAATTAGCTTTGAAATTGGTTCTGGATAATACACTAATTAGCCCTCCTAGAACATCCCTCCAGGTAAATTCATGCCTTGAGTGAATTTGCCCATTTTCTCATTTGTTATCTCTTCTATTTTTGTTAACACTTCATTTGTTGCCGCAATAATTAAATCTTGTAGCATTTCAATATCATCTGGGTCAACAACATCTTCATTAATTTCCACGTCAAGGATTTCCTTTTTCCCATTGGCAGTTACCTTAACCATACCACCACCTGCAGTCGCATCAAAGGTCATCTCTTGTAGTTCTTCCTGTGCTTTGACCATATCTTTTTGCATTTTTTGCATTTGTTTCATCATCTTGTTCATATTTCCCATATTTCCACGCATATTTTTTCCTCCTTAAGGGTACATTTATTATTCTTCATGAATTTCTAATAAATCATCACCAACAAGCTTTCGTGCTTCTGATACAATTGGATCTTCCTGTTCTTTATCTTCTGAGTCATTAGTATCTTTTTTTGTTTGTTGACGTTGTTTGGCGATAAAGTCCTGCCGTAATTCAAGCCAATTCGTTTCTGGAATCGGGATGAAATGCATCTCTTTTCCCAATACCTCTAACAAAAGTGATTCAATCGTTTGCTGATGATCAAGGGCAAGCGAACAATGAATATCGTATTTAAATGATATGACGAGCATTTCTACAGAAGCGGCACTTGGCTTTGCATCTTGTAATACAGCGTGAGCCGGTGCACTTTGTTGCTTTAGCATGTTCATAAATATCGTCCATTTACCATGAACTTCTTGTAGAAATTTCTTCTCTGCCTCACTTAGCACTTGACGAATCCGTTCATAAGGCACTCGATACTTATTTTTAGCTGGTGATGTTCGCTGTTTAGCTGCCTGTGCTTGAACGGGTTCATTTGATGAAACCTTGTTAGCTTTAATTGTCTGTAATTCTTTTTCTAGTTTATCAAGCTTTTCTGTTAACTGCAAAAGTTGTGTTGAATCGACATCTGAAGCTTTCTGTTGCGTTTGGGCCTCTGTCAACTTTAACATCGTAATCTCAATGAAAACCTTTGGTGTATTAGTCCACTTCATTTCTTGCTGACATTGATTTAATTCAGTAATTGCCTTTTGAATCCAGTCAGCAGATACTTGTTTCTGTAACTCAATAAAAGGTTGATCAACAACGGCTCGTTCTAATAAATCATCAAAATCTGATGTGCTTTGATAAAGAAGGAGATCACGTAAAAAATAGATTAAATCATGAATTAATCGCCCTGGATCCTTTCCCTCTTGAATAAATAGATCAACTAATTTTAAAACCAATTTTGCATCTTGATGATAAAGTGCATCAAGCAATTCTGTTAATTTCCCTTGGGAAACTGATCCTGTTATGGCTAGGACATCTTCAAGCTCAACAATCTGATCACTATATGAAATAGCTTGATCAAGTAAACTCAAAGCATCACGCATTCCACCTTCTGCAGCTAGTGAGATCGCGTGAAAAGCTTCATCTGTCACTTCTATTTCTTCTTGTGCCATAATGTCTTTCATTCGACTAATCAAAAATGGGGGCGTAATCCGCTTAAAATCAAAACGTTGACATCTTGAAATAATCGTTAATGGAATTTTATGTGGCTCTGTCGTTGCTAAAATAAAGATCACATGTGGTGGGGGCTCTTCTAATGTTTTTAATAGTGCATTGAAAGCACCAATCGAAAGCATATGAACCTCATCAATAATGTAAACTTTATAAGTAACTGCGCTTGGCGCATATTTCACTTTATCACGAATATCACGAATTTGCTCAACACCATTATTCGATGCCGCATCAATTTCAATTACATCTGAAATCGTGCCATCTTGAATTCCAATGCATGCATCACATTCTCCACATGGCTCTTTTACAGGTGCTGCTTGACAGTTAACTGCTTTAGCAAAAATCTTCGCTGCACTTGTTTTTCCTGTCCCTCGTGGACCAGAAAATAAATAAGCATGAGAAAATTTATTTTGAAAAATGGCATTTTGCAAGGTACGAGTAATATGTGATTGTCCAACGACATCATCGAATTTCTGTGGTCGCCACACACGATAAAGGGCTTGATAGCTCATTTTTTGCCTTGTCCTCCCTATTTGGAATCCCTTTCTATTATAACTGAAATCCACCCCAAATGTGAATGAATACTATGTAATATCTCTAATTTTAGAAAAAACTCGTCTTTGAATGGCGCAATGGCAACGATGACTCCATGATTAACTGCTCCATACTGCTTTGCAAGAAGTGTCATATCACTGAATAAATTTATAATATAACGCGAGCTGCTTATACTATTTTTTCTTATCCTTTAAACATGAAAAGATGATCTATTTCAGGCACAATACTCTGCTCGCCACTTTTCCTGCTAAGGTGTAAAAAAATTCTCTCACCAAAATGGCAAGAGAATTTGATTTTTTATATAACGCCGTGCACCTATCATCGATCACACATCCCTAAGCGTTACATAAATTCATGACTCAGCCCAGGCTTCCCTGCGGCACACGCGAGAGACCGCTTACTGCTGCTTTCTTCCGAACCTGACAGGATTCACGGGTTCACGTTGCGCAGGACCCAAACATCAACATCAATTCTTTATGGCAGACCTTATAGATGCGTACCTCAGATAGGAATTCAGTCTCGCTATAGCGGATTGCGAGTACAGGGCACCGCTACCTCCCCACCTAGCACGGCAAGATTGCAAACTATATTTAGGCACAATAAATTGCGCACTTATTAGTATAATCTGTTTTAAGCAAAATTGCAATGCTTATCATTTGTTATTTTCTTCCTTATACTCAGTTAGAGAAATAATTTGACTGTCTTTCTTTTCTAAGCGCAATTTTTTAAAAAAATCTTTCAACAAGCGTGAACAAGCTTCATTCAAAACGCCGCCTAATAGATCAACTTGATGGTTGAAACGATGGTTCTCAAGTAAGTTAACGATTGAGCCTGCACAACCTGCTTTAGGATCATAAGCGCCAAAGACAACACGCGGAATTCGTGCTTGTAAAATTGCTCCAGCACACATTGGACACGGCTCTAGAGTGACATATAACGTACAGTTATCTAAGCGCCAACTGTTGAGAATGTCATTCCCCTTATCAATCACAAGCATTTCTGCATGAGAAGCCGTTGTTTGTAAAGCCTCACGTAAATTAAAAGCACGGGCGACAACTTCATCTTGATGGACAAGTACCGCACCAATTGGTACTTCCCCCAATTGAGCTGCCTTAATGGCTTCTGCTAGTGCAAGTTCCATGTAATCTTCATCTGTCATACCAAGCTCTCCTTGAATCTTTTTTCTCATTTAAGTATAACATTTTTTTGTAAAACTCTCATTCCCTCATCTTTTAATAAAGCAATTGCATGAATAACTTCTTAGAATAAACTCACTGCAAACTTGTTCGAAATAACATCATAAGACAAACACACTTATTTTATTTTTTATATTTTAACTATTAAAATTCCACTATGTTGTCACCACTTCTTAGGCACAATTTTATCTTCCCAACATGTAAAAAATGAACTTTATTTAGTGTCACTTGCCCACACTTTACAGCATAGAATAACACGAATAATGAGTTAGGAGGATTTATTGTGCAAATTTATATTGTTAAACAGGGTGATTCGATATATAGCATCGCCAATACCTTTGGCTCTTCTGTTGAAGACATTGTTCAAGCGAATGAATTAGAAACCCCTGGAGAACTTGTTGTCGGTCAAGCATTAGTCATCCCTATTGTTGGGCAATTTTATTTTGTTCGTCCTGGTGATAGTCTATATTCTATTAGCCAAACATTTAATTTAACTGTTACAGAGCTTGCAGAGATTAATGCAATTAATCCAAATCAACCTTTACCTATTGGTTTTAGATTATATATTCCTGAGCAGCCTAAAATAACAATTGAAACGAATGCTTACGTAGAGCCGATCGGTGAAACTGTCTCTCCGGCATTAATTAACGCTGCCGAAAAGCATGCTGATCAATTAACATACCTTGCCCCTTTTAGTTATCAAGTCAATCGTGATGGTAGCCTTTCAGCACCACCTCTTAATGATTTCCCGATGATTGCTGAAAATAATCAAGCTGCACTGATGCTAGCGGTAACCAACTTAGAAGAAGGAGCTTTTAGCGAAGAACTAGGTAGTTTAATTGTTAATGACCAAACGATCCAAGAAAATTTACTTGATCAAATCATTTCAACAGCAAACGAAGTAGGCTATCGAGATGTACATTTTGACTTTGAATTTCTTCCCGCAACCGATCGAGAAGCTTTCAATCAATTTTTACGTCGGGCAAAAGCCCGATTGAGTCAAGAGAATTTATTAATGTCAACAGCTTTAGCACCAAAAACAAGTGCAACTCAGCAAGGACAATGGTATGAGGCTCATGATTACCAAGCCCATGGCGAAATTGCAGATTTTGTTGTTTTAATGACTTACGAATGGGGGTACAGTGGTGGACCACCAATGGCTGTTTCTCCTATTGACCAAGTCAGACGGGTCGTTGACTATGCCTTAACAGAAATACCAGCAGAGAAAATAATGCTCGGACAGAATTTATACGGCTATGATTGGACGTTACCGTTTGAACCAGGAGGTGAGTATGCACGTGCCTTAAGTCCACAACAAGCTATTCAGTTAGCACGTGAAAATAATCAAGCCATTTCTTATCAAACGACCGCCCAAGCTCCTTACTTTCAATATACTGATTCGGAAGGAAATAGACATGAAGTCTGGTTTGAGGATGCTCGCTCTATCCAAGCAAAATTTGATCTAATCAAAGAAAAGGATTTACGAGGAATTAGTTATTGGAAACTCGGCTTAGCATTCCCACAAAATTGGTTGTTATTAGAAGACCAATTCACAATTAGAAAATACTGAATCAATCCCACTTCATGGCGTTATGAAGTGGGGTTATTTGTGTAGTAGATTAAGTTAAAAATATCTCAATCATCTATGTATAGAATACTTAAAATCACTCAAACTAAATTTGAAATTGAGGTGAATTCTTTGCTAAGAAAAAAACAAGCTAAAAACAACACTGATAAAATAAGCTCTGATCTTGTTAAAAATATAGATAAAATTAAAAATGATTTTTCATATCAAGTAAACAATGATTTTTCATTCAGAATGTTAACAGCTAAATATAATCAAAAAAGGATCTGTCTTTGCTATTACGCTTCAATCGTCAATAGCGATAAAATTGAAGAGTCCATTATTGAACCTCTTCTTGAACAAGATGGGGATTCGCTTATCGACATTGTTACCGTTGAATGTGTTAAGACTATGACTGACAGTACCGAGATTAATCATAATGTGACAAGCGGTAAAGTCATTTTATTTATGGAAGATCACCCAATAGCCTATGCATTCGATGTCACAAAATTTGAACATCGACAAGTTAGTCTAGCAGAAAATGAAAATGTTGTTCGTGGGCCAAAAGAAGCCTTTTCAGAATCCATCCATATCAATATTTCACTTATTCGAAAACGAATCCGTAATCAACAGCTCGTGTCAGAAGTACAGCACATCGGACAGCGATCTAAGCAAGATATTCACATGATCTACATTGCTGATCTTGTTAATGAGGAATTATTAAAGGAAATTCGAGCACGAATTCAGCAAATAACTGTCGATTCTGTTCAAAATCTTGAACTATTAGAGCAACATATTGAGGATCGGCCGCTTTCAATCTTCCCGACTATTTTATATACTGAGCGCCCTGACAATGCATGTACTTATATCAATCGTGGTCATGTTATTCTCTTAATGGAAAGCTCGGCTGCTTGCTTGATCGTCCCGATTAATTTCTGGGCATTTCTTCAAAATATAGAAGATCGCTATTCCCGAGTCGTTTTTGGTAACTTTGCTAGAACAATTCGTTTTCTCTCGCTTTTTCTAACGACGATGGTGTCAGCACTTTATGTTGCCTTAGCTAATTTCCATAGTGAAATGATCCCGCTCGACCTATTATTAGCGATTGCTTCTGCAAGAGATCAAGTCCCTTTACCCTTGCTTTTCGAAGTGATTCTAATGGAAGTCGCCTTCGAACTGATTCGAGAAGCAGGGGTACGCATTCCAAACCCACTTGGTCCCACAATTGGTATTGTTGGTGCTTTAATTCTTGGACAAGCTGCGGTAGAGGCGAATATCATTAGTCCAATTGTTGTGATTGTTTCTGCCTTATCTGGTTTAACATCGTTTGTTATCAGTGATCCGAGCTTCAATTTCACAGTTAGATTGACACGGTTTATTTTTATTTTTGGTGCCTGCTTCTTTGGGATATATAGCTTGATGATTACTTTTACGCTTTGGATGATGTATGCCGTATCAATAAAATCATTTGGCGTGCCTTACTTTGCACCCCTAGCACCAAACTACCGATCAAACAATGACACCTACTTTAGAAAACCATTGAAAAAGGAAAAATGGCGTCCTAAATACTTATTACCAAAAGATTTAAAAATGATTAAAAAGTAGAGGAGGATGACTAGAATGAAGGTCGATACAAAACTTTCCACTTATGAAATTTGTGCTCTAACGATTATTTTTATATCACTGAAATTATCGGATACAACACCTACATTGCTAGCACAAACGACCCAAAATGCTTTTTGGTACGTTCCATTACTATCCATTATCGTTATTTCACCTTTTCTTTTCATCCTATACTATTTATTAGCAAAATATAAGGCAAGGAATCTAGTCGATCTTTTTGAAATTTTACTCGGTAAATTTTTAGGAAAAACATTAGCCTTTTTTATTTTTCTATATAGTTATTTTCTTGCTGCTTTTGACTTTAGAGGCTATGTTAATCAAATAAAATTACTGTATTTTGAAAAATCATCAATCAATATTATTTTTGTTTTACTCATTTTCATTTGTATTTTCGGAGGAATTAGGGGGATAAAAGTGATTGGCTATACAGCAAAGGTTTTTTTTCCTTTTTTGGAATTAGTTCTTCTCCTACTCGTTGCTCTAACCCTTCCCTCTATTGTTGTCGAACGTATTTATCCTATTTTTGGCTCTGGTCTTTCCCATGTGTTAACTGAAAGCGTATCTAGGACGTCGCTTTTTGCTAGCACTATTTTACTCATGATGATCCCGTCCATTGCTAAGAAACCAGAGAACTTTTATAAAGGGACCATTATTGGATTAATTATTTCTGCGATTCAAATCGTTTTTCTATTTTTTATTTATACGACTTTTATTGACTATAAATCAATTTCTAAAACGCCTTTTCCCTTTCATGAGATTGCGCTCTACGTCGATTTAGGAAGCTTTTTTACTAATGTAGAAACCTTTTTCATGACTTTTTGGCTATTAGCAACTTTTATCAGATTTACTCTCTTTCTCTATTTAATAACCTGGCTATTTGGGGCGATTTTTAATATTGAAAAATTCGAACTACTCCTTTTACCGATGGGATTTTTAATCATGGTCATTGGTTTAATACCAGATAATATGATTATAACGGAATTGGTTTATCGTAATCAGTTACTTAGTATAGCATCAACCACTACATTTGTTTTCCCATTGATCTTACTTGTCGGTCATTTTTTCAAACGAGGAAAGGGGAGATCATCGTGAAGCAATGGATTGGATTAGTGCTATTTCCTCTTCTTTTCATTCTATCTGGATGTGAAGATATGATCGAGGTAGAGCAGGAGTCATTTGTTATTGCGATAGGAATGGATCAAACAGATCAAGATGGTATTTACCAATTTACTTTCCAAATTGCCAATCCAAATATGGCTAATTATGGACAGGATGGAGGAGAAAGTGAATCAGATGAAATTATTACTGTACAAGGTTCAGATATCAGGACAGCCAAGGATAAGGCGGATGCTATTGTTACCAAAAAGGTTTCTTTGGACCATACAGCTATTTTTGTTATTTCTGAAGAATTAGCAAGATCAGAGGAATTCTTACGGATTATTCAACCAGCCTCTCGAACAACTCATATGCGGCACGATATTCAAATCATTGTTTCTAAGGAAAAAGCGGAACTTTTTTTAAACAATAATAATCCAAGCTTAGAACAAAAACCCTATAAATACTTTCAATATAAAATTGAACAAACGAGTGAAGCAGGGATTATTCCAGATGCGGATTTACACCGTTTTCTTCAGATCACTGAAGGAGATGCTGATTTATTTTTAGCCATTTATGCAACAACCATTCATGAAGAAGAAGAAGAAGAAAAAGAAGATCAATATATTGCGGGGGAACTGTTACAAAGAGGCGGGAATGATACCCAATTTCTTGGCTCTGCCGTCTTTAAAGAAGGAATAATGATCGATATATTAACTGGACAAGAAACCAGACTTGCCAACTTATTAGACAAGACGATTGAATTGGATGAGTTATTAACGACTTATCAAGATCCGATTAATCCTGAATATTATATTTCAGGAAACTACATCCAGAATTCAGAACCGAAGATTGATATTGAATATGATGCTGAGCGCAATCACGCAACCATTGATGTCACTGTTTTTTTCGAATTTGAAATATTAGCTATGCCAAGTTTAGTTAATTACGCTGATAATGAGAAATACAGGAAGATTCTAATTAGAGAATTGGAAGATTATACGACTCAGTTAACTGAAAAATTTATAAAAAAAACACAAGAAGAATATAAGGGGGAGCCCTTTTATTGGTCACTTTTTATTCGAAAGCATTTCAAAGATGTTCCGAGCTACGAGAAAGCAGACTGGATGAATCATATCTATCCAAATGCAGATATCAATATTAAATTTAAACTAACTAGACTACAATTTGGAAAAACATTGACAGATACAAATCTTGATGAAGTGAGAGATTAACATGCCAATATTTTTATTTACGCTAGCTTGTCTGTATTTAACATATTATTGCCTTCACTTTTGCAGCCACTTGATTAAACAAAAAAATTACCTTGGGCTTGTTTCTGTCATTGCGCTTAATATCAGCATCATTGTCTTCACGATCATTTTAATTATCATCCGATTTTATTAAGGACTGTTGCACCATGAAGAATAAATGGTGCAACAGTTTTTTGTGAGGATTAGAAATAAGAATAGAACATTTTGATCAATTTTTTAACTTGAAAATTCGAATAAAGTGAAACTTTGTTCAGTAGGAATTTTTTCGACACACAAATCTTTTCGGTGGGGCGAGTAGTCGCACTAAATAAGTGCTACTATTAGTATTTACAAGGTTAGCAAAAATTGGCTTATCGTCAAGTCTTTATGGCGAATGCCATCGTTTGACTTATACGATCGTCAATAACATCTTTTATTTTTTTTGATCGTGCAAGAATAAGTATTTTTCTTATTCTGAGTCTCAGGACGTGCTAGTGTCGACGATGTGATAGGACGTCGCTTCTTAAGTAGACCAGCCAGTTACACTGCACTAAAATGAGATAGAAGCTCTATCCTGTGTTTTAGTTTGAGATTTCATTTGAAAGGCAGGATAGTAAGACCCTACTTATCTTGTCTAAATGGAATAAAGGAAAAGTTAGGATAGCCATTTTACAACAGCTTCTATTTTTCTTGCCCAGCTTATCCACCGAAAAAATAAGAAATATGTTAAAATAGGCTTTGTCTTATTTTGTCACAGATTGTTTTCAGGAGGGAAATATGTATAATGGAAAATATTCCTTTTATTGCGGTTGAGGGACCAATTGGTGTTGGTAAAACATCGCTAGCAAAGAAAATCGCTAATCAATTTAATTTTCATTTACTTAAAGAAATTGTTGAGGAAAATCCTTTCTTAGGTAAATTTTATGATGATATTGAAGCATGGAGCTTCCAAACTGAGATGTTTTTCTTATGTAATCGCTATAAGCAATTAGAAGATATTGAGCGTGACTATCTCAAGCAACAAAAACCGATCGTATCGGATTACCATATTATGAAAAATATGATTTTTGCAAAAAGAACCTTATCTGAACAGCAGTTTGATAAATATGAACAAATTTATCAAATTTTAGTTAAAGACCAACCACGCCCAAATGTATTAATTTATTTAGATGCTAGCCTTGAAACACTCCTTCAACGAATTGATCAAAGGGGCCGATCTGTTGAAGAAAAGATTCAAGCTTCATATTTGGAACAACTACGCCAAGATTATCGAACTTATATGGATACATTCGAACTCGATCATCCTAATATCCCGATTATCCGGATTAACGGAGATAAAATGGACTTTATCAAACATCAAGCGGATCTCGAGAAAATATTTGCAGATATTAAATATTACCTTAATAAAGGAGCCCAACAATTATGAATTTAAGAGAAAAATATAAGATTCCAAATGATAGTATTATTACGATCGCTGGGACAGTTGGAATTGGAAAATCAACCATGACCCATGCACTAGCAAAAGCACTAAAATTCCATACTTCTCTTGAAAAAGTAGATACCAATCCATATTTAGATAAGTTTTATGCTGATTTTGAACGTTGGAGCTTTCATTTACAGATTTACTTTTTAGCTGAACGCTTTAAAGAACAAAAACGTATTTTTGAATATGGTGGTGGCTTCATTCAAGATCGGTCAATCTATGAGGATACGGGTATTTTTGCTAAAATGCATTATGATAATGGAACAATGACTCCAGAAGACTACCAAACTTATCGGAACCTTTTTGATGCAATGGTGATGACCCCATATTTTCCACACCCTGATCTTCTTATTTATCTAGAAGGTTCACTGGATGAAGTGATTGCTAGAATTAAAGATCGTGGGCGTGAGATGGAACAACAAACGCCACTTTCTTATTGGGAGGAAATGCATAAACGCTATCAAGATTGGATTAACAGCTTCAATGCATGTCCGATCTTGCGCATTAATATCAATGATTATGATTTAATGAATGATCAGACCTCCATTGAACCTATCCTTGAAAAAATCGGTCGTTTTATCAATTATTCACGAAACTAAACATGAAAAATTATTAAAAGAGGCTGGGAGCTATCCTAGCCTTTTCTATCATTGCTTACATAATCATCTCGCAATAAACTCATGACATATCCATCATAATATTGACCGTCAACAAAGTAATGCTGCTTTAATTCACCTTCAATTTGAAAACCAACTTTTTGATAAATATGGATAGCTTTCTCGTTGTTTTTTACGACTTCTAAATATAACTTGTGTAAGTTCAATTGATTAAATCCATACTCTATAAGTAACCGCGATGCATCTGTGGCATATCCTTTTCCTTGCTGAGTGGGATCAAACATAATCGCAAATTCTGCATTGCGATGACGCACGGATATACTATAAAGAGCAAGCAGACCTACTTTTTCATCCCCATACATTAAAATAAATTGCCTATGAGAATCGCTTTCCTGGCTTGATTGATATTCCTTTTCTAGTTTTTCCATCGTTGTATAGGGTTCATTACACCAATAATTTGCTACATCAGGATTTGTATGCATTTGATAAATAAAGTCTAAATCACCTTTTCCTAGTGGGCGAAGGTACAAGTCTGTTTTCATTTACTCTCTCCTCATCTATTATTAAGTAAAAAAACTTAGCTGACATTAGCCAGCTAAGTTTTATTTATATTGTCATATGATTCATAAATAATGGCGGAGGAAGAGGGATTCGAACCCCCGCGGGCCGTGAAGCCCCTGTCGGTTTTCAAGACCGATCCCTTCAGCCAGGCTTGGGTATTCCTCCGTGAATTAACGACAAGATTTATAATATCAGTTCTTATTATACCTGTCAACTTTTTTAAAAAGATGAACTTAGTTATCTAAAATCAGTATTTATTATTACACTCAATCGCCTAACTCTATGTTAGTTATTGTTTCATTAATATAAGAGAACTATTCAATATCTTCTGACAACCCAACTGAGTGGATTAGCCATTCATATAGTTAAGAATCAATTAAGAATTAGTTAATAGCTGATTTAATTTTACCTGTTATGCTAGGAGTGTCAATAAGTTAAGAGCTAACTATTGGGAGGATTGATGATGGAAAAGGTATTAGATATAAAAGCAATCAATAAAAAATATGGTAAACAACACGCTTTAAAGGATATTTCTTTACAAATTAATAAGGGTGATATTTATGGGATTATTGGACGAAATGGTGCTGGGAAAACAACACTTTTGAAGAGTATTGTTAAAATGATCGGCGTGGACTCTGGAGAAATCCAACTGTTTGGCTCGGTTTCAAAAAAAGAATATCTAAAACAATTGAAAAGGGTGGGTAATATTATTGAGACACCCGTTGCTTATGATCAGCTAACTGCAAAAGAGAATTTAACGTACTATTGTAAATTAAATGGAATAGTTGAGAAAAATGCAGTTGCACAAGCACTAGAATTCGTTGATCTTAAAGATACTGGTAAGAAAAGATACAAAAACTTTTCTTTAGGAATGAAACAAAAATTAGGACTTGCCATTGCTTTGCTCAATAAACCTGATTTTTTAATTTTAGATGAACCGATCAATGGACTTGACCCGATTGCCATTGTAGAGTTTCGAGAATTATTATTGAAATTAAATCAAGAAAATATCACAATTTTAATTTCTAGTCATGTTTTAGATGAACTGTATCATGTAGCGACTCGCTTTGGTTTTATTAAAGATGGAATTTTAGTTGAAGAAATAACTAAGGAAACATTCATAGAAAAAAACCAAGCCTTTATTCATCTCGAAGTCAAAAATACAAAACAAGCTACTCGTGTACTTGAAACAATGGCAATTAAAGATTTTAAAATTGTCAGCCAAACTCAGATCAATATTTACCAAACAGAAATGCCCATTCATATCTTAAGTCGAGAACTTATAATGAATGATGTAGCTATCAACAGTATTTATCAAGAAAATGAAAGCTTAGAAAATTACTTCAAAGATTTGATTACGATATAGGAGAAGAGGAGGAAAAGTAACATGTTAAATATGATTCGTGCAGATATTTATCGTTTGTTGCATACAAGATCGTTTTGGATTACCGAATTAGTCATCACACTACTTGCTATCCTTTTTGCAGTATCTGGTGAAAGAGTGGGAATCATGGTGGATGGGGAACAAATCAATGAAATAGGAGAGTTGGTGGTTACTGGAATCAATAGTGTGCAAATTATTAATAATACCTTCATTTTTTATTATCTGCTACCTTTAATTATTTTAGTTTTAGGCAGTGAATATTCTAAGGGCACCCTTAAAAATATTATTACAACTGGAACATCTCGAAGTACTTTTTTCTTTGGCAAATTCTTTAGTTATGCAGTGATTGCCTTTGTCCAATATGTTTGGTTATTGTTAGTGGCTTTCATTGCAGGAAGTTTGATCGGTGGATTTGGAGAAATAACGGGGGAAATACTACTAGATCAACTCTATTATATTTTAGCTGGCTGTCTGTTTATATTCGCCATGTCAACGATTACCAACTTTGTCTTATACTTAACAAAAACAACAGCCGTGAGTATTCTCATTGCGATCATATTTCCGTTGGCTATCTTTCTCTGGCATACCATACAGCCAAATTTAACGTTTCTTAATTATCTTGATATGCAAGGTGCCTTTGAAAATGTGGTTACAACAACTTTTAAAACAGCTCATGAAATGCAAACATCATTTATTGGTGCCATTTTGATCATAGGTATTGGACTAACGCTGACAAATTGGTTATTTAATAAACAAGATTTTTAATCAAACGACAGATAGCTAAAGAAGTCATATTCTGATTTCTTTAGCTATGTTTGTGAAAAGGTGATTGTTACTTCATAGTTATTTGATTGAGTAGTAATAGACAGCATACCAGATAATCTGTTAGTCAACTCTTGGACAATAAATAAACCAATGCCAGAATGCTCGCTTTGGCGTGCAAGATCCTCCATATAAAAACGTTCAGTTAACCGTTCAGGATGCTGGATCGATTCTTTAGTATTATTCCGAGCAATAAATAAAATAGCATCGTCTACTTGCTTTAAAACCAGTTTCCCATGCGTGTGGCCATGGGTAAGCATATTCCCTAAGATATTTTGAAAAATACGATTTAACGCATGGTTATCAGCAGTCAAATAAAGATTTTTTTCGATATCAATGTCTAATTGGAAGGCTTTCTCTTCAAAGGAATGGTAGAAAGTTAATAGATTTTCTTCTAAACAACGTGAAAGATTTATTTTTTCTAAATAGAGTTCTACTTGATTTTCATTAATTCTTTGATAATCTAACAGATGTTCTAAGCGGGTATCAACAACTTCTAAATTTGCATGGATTTTTGTTAAGATATCTTTTTGTATGTCAAGAGTGAGGTTTTCTGTCAATAGATGTTGTACATAACCAGTAGCAACAGTTAGTGGTGTTCTTAAATCGTGCGAAATATTATGGATCGCTTGTTCCAAGTGCTGTGTTTCTGTTACCAATTTTGTTCGTGTTTCTTTTTTATTTCTCAATACCTGATTATTTAGTAAAGTAATTTTCTTCAAAAAAGGCATTCGTGTGTGCAAATGTAGTTCTTGATTCGTATTATTTTCTACAATAAATTGTAATTGTGATACATAACTTTTCAGATCATAGATTAAAAAGGCGAGATAAATAAGTAAAATTAAGCAAAATGCTCCCCAAAACCATGCCATTATGTTCATTCCTTTCTTAAGATAATTTAATACCGATCCCCCAAACCGTTGTGATATATTGATTTTTATCATCTAGTTGTTTGATTTTTTTACGAACATTACTAATGTGGACATTGATTGTATTCTCATCACCATAGTATGATTCGCCCCAGATTAACTCATAGAGCTGCTCTTTGGTGTAGACTTTATCTGGATGCTGAATTAAAAGAGCTAAAATATCAAACTCTTTTCGCTTTAAAGGAAGACGTGCCCCTTTTTTATTGCCTATTTCAAATGAATCAGGATACAATGTCAAATTTTTATATTGTAGAATATCTGTTGTCGTTATTTTTTCTTCATGTGAATGGGTTCTAAGTTGCACCACGATTCGAGCTTTCAATTCATTGTTGTTGAATGGTTTGGTGAGATAGTCATTTGCACCTTTCAATAACAGTTCAGCAATATCATTTTGATTACTGATAGCGGTCAGAATAATGATTGGGATCTGTGATGTTTGTCGTACTTCTTCTAAAACTTCCTGACCACTTTTTCCTGGTAACATACGGTCAAGAATAATCAAATCAAAGGATTGTTGTTGAAATAGCAGTAAACCTTCTGTACCTGAAAAGGCTTGTGTAATTTGATAATCTTTAGATAAAATCGTATGTAACATCTTACTCGTTTCAATACTGTCTTCTACAAGTAGGATTCTTTTCATAAAGATCTCCTTCCATTCTTCAAGAGGATGTTCAAAAAGTTCAGTTAAAATGACATGTCAAGAACAGATGAGCTTCGACTAACTACCGACACTAGTCTTCACCCTCCTTTTGAAATGCACGTCAAGGACATTTTAGCATGAAAAAGGAAAATTAGTTACAATTGAGCTAAAAAATAGTCTATCAGTTCTGATCATAAAATAAAACACCCCTTCACCGTATATTCAGGGTAAAGGGGATTGTCAGCTAATGTTAAGGTAACTTATTACCTGCTGCGCGATAAAGCTCATACCATTCTTCTCTTGAAAGTGTGACATCTGAAGCTTTAGCAATATCTTTTAAACGTTCTACATTCATTGTACCAACGATCGGCTGCATGTTTGCTGGATGACGAAGAATCCAAGCAATGGCAATAGCTGATTTTGTTACGTGATACTTATCGGCATATTCTTGTAGCTTCTGATTAACTTCAGGGAATTTATCATGATCAACAAATACACCTTCAAAAAAGCCAAACTGGAATGGAGACCATGGTTGAATTGTCATATCGTGAAGTCGACTATAATCTAAAATCCCACCATCTCTTACAATCGCTGGATCATGATTCATATTAACATTGAATCCTGCATCGATCATTGGGGTAAACATTAAACTCAATTGTAGTTGATTGGCTATTAGATCTTGCTTGACATATTTTTTCAACAACTCAATCTGATTCGGATTCTGGTTACTAACTCCAAAATGACGAACCTTTCCACTCTGTTTCAGTTCATCAAAAGCTTCTGCCACCTCTTCTGGCTCTACTAAGGTATCTGGTCTATGTAACAACAAGATATCGATATAGTCTGTCTTTAAACGTTTTAAACTGCCTTCTACAGAAGCTAAAATATGTTCTTTTGAGAAATCAAAAAAACCTTCCCGAATCCCGCACTTTGTTTGAATAATCATTTTTTCTCGAATCGTTGGATTCATATCAATTGCTTCAGCAAAAATCTCTTCTGATCTGCCTTTTCCGTATATATCGTCATGATCAAACATATCAATTCCTAAATCCAGTGCATTTTGTATCACTCGATTGGCTTCTTGTACAGATAATTGATTCATACGCATACAGCCTAATGAAATTTCACTCGTTTGTAAGCCGCTTTTACCTATTTCAAGTTTTTTCATTAACGCTCACTCCTTCTCAGGTTTATATTACCATTTTATCATAAAGCGAATGTGTAAGCGATTATATTTAACTATCTTACAGCTTTCCCTTTCCATATTTAACTCTAATAAATAACAAACAGGCATTAGAATTTTCCTGATTTCAATGCCTGCTCGAATTGTTTTATTCCATTACTTTTTTTCCACCCATATAAGGTTGCAATACGGTTGGAACAGTGATCGTACCCTCTTCATTTTGATAATTTTCTAAAATAGCAGCGACCGTACGACCAATCGCTAAACCTGATCCATTTAAGGTATGAACAAATTCCGGTTTAGCTTTATCATCTCGACGGAAACGAATGCCTGCCCTGCGTGCTTGAAAGGCTTCAAAATTTGAACAAGAAGAAATCTCCCGATAGGTATTGTTACTTGGCATCCAAACTTCAATATCATATTTCTTAGCTGCTGTAAAGCCTAAGTCCGCTGTACACATACTCATCACTCGATAAGGGAGTTCTAATAATTGTAATACTTTTTCTGCATGGCCTGTTAATTCTTCCAACACTTGATAAGAATCTTCTGGTTTGACAAACTGAACAAGCTCAACTTTATTAAATTGGTGTTGACGAATTAAACCACGTGTATCTCTTCCTGCTGAACCCGCTTCAGAACGAAATGAAGCACTGAAGGCAACAAATTTTTGCGGCAAATCTTTTTCTGATAAAATTTCCTCACGATAATAGTTGGTTACTGGCACTTCGGCTGTCGGAACTAAAAAATATTCCCAATCTTCTATTTTAAAAGCATCTTCAGCAAATTTAGGTAATTGGCCTGTACCTGTCATGCTCATCCGATTAACCATATAGGGTGGAAGCATTTCTTGATAACCATGCTGGTCTGAATGGAGATCCATCATAAAGTTGAGTAAGGCACGTTCTAAGCGAGCACCTAAACCTGTATAAAATACAAAGCGGCTACCTGTTGTTTTAGCTGCACGTTCAAAGTCTAACAGGTTTAAATCCTTTGCAATTTCCCAATGCGGCTTTTGTTCAAAGTCAGGTGTTACTACTTCCCCCCATTGTCTCACCTCAACATTATCATCTTCTGTTTCGCCAATAGGTGTTGATTCATGAGGTATATTAGGAATTGATAACATCATTTGATTAAGTTTGTCCTCTAATTCTCTTAGTTCATCATCAATTTCTTTAATCTGATCGCCAACTGTCCTCATTTCTTTAATCATCATATCGGCATCTTTCTTTTCTCGTTTCAACAAGGCAATTTCTTTTGAAACTTCATTACGTTTTGCCTTTAATTCCTCTGTCTTTGCAATCAACTGTCTTCTCTTGTGATCAATCGCTTCAAATTGATCTAGATCCGATAGATCTTCACCGCGAAACTTTAACTTTTCTTTAACTTCTTGAAAATTTTGACGCAATAATTTAATATCTAACATCTGTTTTCCTCCTTATTTTTACCACCAAATCGTTGTGGCAAATATCTCAATTTTACTTAGACTATTATCGATAAAAATTTAACCTTTTTGATAGGTAAACAAAAAACTCTCGTCCCTAACTAAACATTAGGGACGAGAGTAACTCCCGCGATACCACCCAGATTGAAGAAATAAAATCTTCCGGCTTCTTTAATCATAACGGTTATTATACCGGATATGTTTGCTGACCACATATCACTTAAGGACGGATTCACTATTTTTTCACACTGATTTTCACCAACCATCAGCTCTCTTAATGAGAAAAGTATAGTTACTATTTCCTCTCAACGCATTATCAATATATAATGATTTTTAATTATCATTCATTGAAAAAAATAATTTATACTTAGTTTTACCTAGAACATTATCGTTAAAATCTTAGTCTTTCTGATAGTGTACCGAAAAGACACTTCATTTGCAAGTTTCTTCAAAGATGAGATCATTCAATTTACCATCCGCGATTTTGCATCCGTTCTTCATCAGAAAGTTGGCTAATTTCAATACCTTTCATCGCTGTTCCAAGTCCTTTTGAAATACGTGCTATCAATTCATAATCTTGATAGTTCTCTGTTGCTTTAACAATAGCTCGAGCAAATTTTTCAGGTTGATCTGATTTAAAAATTCCTGACCCAACAAAAACCCCATCTGCTCCTAATTCCATCATTAACGCCGCATCAGCAGGAGTAGCAACACCGCCCGCAGCAAAGTTGGCAACAGGTAAACGTCCATTTTCTTTAATTGTTAATAAAGTTTCATACGGAGCACCTAATTCTTTAGCATAAGTCATCACTTCATCAATTGACATATTGATTAGTTTTCGTATTTGCCCATTTACTTCACGAATGTGACGTACCGCTTCAACAATATTTCCTGTCCCAGGTTCCCCTTTGGTTCGGAGCATCGAGCTCCCTTCACCAATTCGACGAGCTGCTTCACCAAGATCACGACTACCACAAACAAAAGGAACATTATACTCTCTTTTATTTAAATGATACATTTCATCTGCCGGAGTCAAAACTTCACTCTCATCTATATAATCAACACCTAAAGCCTCTAACACACGTGCTTCAACAATATGTCCGATTCGAGCCTTTGCCATAACTGGGATTGATACTGCATTAACAACCTCCTCAACAATTGCTGGATCAGCCATCCGTGCTACACCACCTGCCGCACGAATATCAGAAGGAACGCGTTCAAGTGCCATTACAGCTACTGCACCTGCTTCTTCTGCAATTTTTGCCTGTTCAGCGTTGATTACGTCCATAATAACGCCACCGTTTTGAAAATCAACCTTTTGTTTCATTTTCCTTCCCCCTGTATGACTATTTTTAAAATAAATGGATTGTCGTTATGACTACTTAAATAATTTTGATAAAATAAATTGAAATTTCAAACTTTTTTATTAGCTAATATTTTAGCTTACCTATTGTCTAAACGCAAGTATCTGCTTGTTAAGTCTTTATAAATAAAGAGGCTCAAGGCTTTTTATTTGCCTGAACCTCTAGTTAATTTTAAAACCAACCTGTTACTGTATCAATAACAGTTGAAAATAGTTGACTAAAGAAATCTCCAATTGCACCTATTGTTAACATAAACCAATTATTTTTTTCAACATTTGTCGTTGTGACAAGATCGACCATTTGGTTTTCCTGATCAGATAAAATGTTACCATAATCTGCATCCCCTTGATAGATCAAATGGGCTTCTCCAACCTTTTCTCCTTGTTCAATAGGGGCAACGAGCTTTCCATCCTCAGCTAGCTTGTCCTCATCCCAGACATATTCCAATGAGTAATCATCCTCTTCACCCGCTTGAACAAATGAGGATAATTGATCGGCTAATTCGACACCTACTTGATTCTCTTTTCCCTTCGCTACTTCAATGGTCTCTTGATCATCTAGCTGATAGCCAGCTTCAAACAGTTCCACTGGGGTAAACTCATCAAAACCATAATTTAATAACTTGGCTGTTTCTTCAAAACGAGAGCCATAACTATCTGCTCGCATCACAACAGTAATTAAACGTTGACCATCTCGAACGGCTGTTCCAGTAAAACAATAACCTGCCGTTTCTGTGTG
The DNA here is from genome assembly GCF_052055485.1 of Amphibacillus sp. Q70. Taxonomy (GTDB): domain Bacteria; phylum Bacillota; class Bacilli; order Bacillales; family Amphibacillaceae; genus Amphibacillus. The sequence continues at coordinate 1,100,378 of NZ_CP197171.1, forward strand.
ACCTGTTTTTAATCCGTCTACTCCTTCAACATGGTATTGATCAAAGTTTGTATTATTCCATGGGAGCATCCAATTTAAATTTTCTAATGGTTCACCATCTAATTCTGATTCAATCGTACTTGAGAATTCTAAAACCTCTGGGTGATCATTAATTAAGTGGTAAGCTAGAAGTGCAGCCGAACGAGCAGAAATTAGGTTATCACCGTCTGGATCTGTTCCTTCTGGATAATTATCGCCTAAACTAGAATTTGTTAGACCTGTTGAATTCACAAATTCAAAGTCTGTTAAGCCTAATTCTTCTCCTTTTGCGTTCATTTGTTGGACAAACTCACTTTCAGAATTAGCGACTAGTTCAGCTAAAGCAATCGTTGCAGCATTATCAGAGATGATTGCCATCCCCTCATATAACTCTCGTACGGTATAGTCCTTATTTTGTCTTAGACCAATGCCAGAAAAAGACGTATCTGCTGCTATCGAATAAGCATAATCACTAATTTCGGTTGTTGTTTCCCAACTAATTTGCTCTTCGCTAATTGCTTCTAATATTAAGTATTCTGTCATCATCTTAGTCATGCTTGCTGGCGGTAGCTTAATATCAGCATTTTTAGCAAAAAGGATATCACCTGTACTTGCGTCTACTAAAATAGCTGATTCAGCATCTATATCAAGTGATTGTGCATTCACTAAAGGAACATGACCTTGAAATAAACCGAGGAAAAAAGTTAAAGCAATTAAACTAACGATCGTTTTCTTTAAAATTCTCAATTTCTTTACCTCCAAAAAAAGTCTCTTACTTTGACATTTTATCATATTCTATTTCTTTTCGGTATCTACTTTTGTCTGTATTTTTTTCCAACTATTCACTTTTTTATTTTTAAAATGAATTATCTAGTTGAATAAATTTACTGAAATGATTTAGCACATTATCTTGTTGATTGTTGTTTAAAATGATGTTATTCATAATCAAACCACATCACAACGATAGTGCATTTCTTATTATAAATTCTAGCTTATAGTGGCGAAGATTCTTGAATACAATCCAAATTTCCCCTATAAGGATCATACTTAATTATTATTCTAGCCATAATACTCGAATGCATTCGAGTAGACCCTAATGATGTGGGTTTGGGTTGCGAAATGAACATGAAAGCATAAGAATTGTGGGTGTGCCTCGATTCGATGTGATTCTTTAAAAAGGGAAAAGTCCTACTTGTTGACAGTTTAAATAACCTGTTTTTTTGTGCAACCATAGGCAAATCTTTTACTTCGTACCTAACCTAAATGTCCTCAGTTAAATATGATATTGCCTAACTATACGATAGCAAAATTAAAACAGCTGTCACAAGATGTACATTTTGTAACAGCTGCTTAACAACTACACGATCTTATTGGACTGAATAGTTCGGTGCTTCTTTTGTGATTTGAACATCATGTGGATGAGATTCACGTAAGCCTGAACCCGTCATTCGAATAAATTGGCCTTCTTGACGGAAAGTTTCGATATCTTCCACACCACAATAACCCATACTTGCTCGCAAGCCACCCAATAATTGATGAACAGTATCAGTAAGAGGGCCTTTATAAGCAATTCTTCCTTCAATTCCCTCAGGCACAAGTTTTTTCGTATCATTGGTATCTTGGAAGTAACGATCCTTTGAACCAGATTTCATCGCAGATACAGAACCCATTCCTCGGTAAACTTTATAACGGCGGCCTTGGAAAATTTCTGTTTCTCCTGGGCTTTCTGTCACACCTGCAAATAAACTACCAAGCATAACAGCCTTTGCTCCTGCTGCAATAGCTTTAGCAATATCACCAGAGTATTTAATTCCGCCATCAGCGATAACAGGAACATTATATCCATCAGCAACCTTAGCACAATCATAAACAGCTGTTATTTGTGGTACACCTACTCCTGCAACCACTCGTGTTGTACAAATTGAACCTGGTCCTATTCCCACTTTAACAACTGATGCTCCTGCCTCAATTAGTGCTCTCGTTGCCTCACCAGTTGCTACATTGCCAGCAATAATATCTAGATCAGGATATCTATCTCGAACACGTTTAAGTTGATCAATGACGCCCTTTGAATGCCCGTGTGCTGTATCCATTACAAGACAGTCAACACCCGCTTCGACTAATTTATCAACCCGGGTCATTGAATCTGCAGTTATGCCAACAGCTGCTCCACAAAGTAAACGGCCTTGACTATCTTTAGCTGCATTAGGAAATTCAATGACCTTTTCAATATCCTTAATTGTGATAAGACCTTTCAATACTCCTTGCTCATTAATTAAAGGGAGTTTTTCAATTCGATGCTTTTGTAAAATTTTACTTGCTTCATCAAGGGTTGTACCAACTGAAGCTGTAACTAAATTTTCACTTGTCATCACTTCAGAAATTTTAATTGAATAATCCTCAATGAAACGAAGATCTCGATTCGTTAAAATGCCAACTAGAACCTTATCTTCTGGATTATTAACGATAGGAACACCTGAAATTCGGTATTTACTCATCAGATGTTCGGCATCAAATACTTGATTGTCTGGCATTAAGTAGAAAGGATTCGTTATAACGCCACTTTCTGAGCGCTTAACTCGATCAATCAACTCTGCCTGCTCCTCAATCGACATATTCTTATGGATAATGCCTAATCCACCTTGTCTTGCCATTGCAATGGCCATCTCTGCCTCAGTAACAGTATCCATACCAGCACTTAGCAATGGGATATTTAATTTTAACCGTTCTGTTAATTCTGCTTTAATTGAAACATCCCTAGGTAAGACATCAGATTTAGCTGGTATCAGCAAAACATCATCAAATGTTAAACCTTCTTTTGTAAACTTGTCCTCCCTCATTACTCTAACTCCTCCTTTTTCTGAATAACCATGCGATAGCTTTACTTATTGTTAAATACAATACGATAAACACAGCTGTATTTCAAGCCTTTATCGTAGATAAACGAAAATTTTCTTCCTCCTCTTACTCTTTGTTAATGAGCTGATATTTATTAAAAAAACTCCTATTATCTTGATTTTTAGTGGAGCAACTATGGGATCTAGAATGATTAGCTAGCAACATTGAACCTTTCAGCTGCATCTCCAAGTGCAAAAATAGAGCTGTACAACATGACAGCTCTAGATTTACCATATTTCTATCTCTGGATTAAATACTCGATCATTAATTCATCTTGATCAGATAATGACAAAATTTCATGTGTATCATGAATTTGAACAATAAACTCTGGATAGTCCGTAAATGATAAAGCAACAATGGTACCAGTTTGCCCATTTGAAAGGCAAACTTTCTCTTCCAATAAAGCATCTTCCAAGCAAGTGATAAAAACCTTTAAATAACGTGAATCAAATTGACGGTTGATTTCCTTCTGCATTTGGAAAATCACTCGATCAAATGGTTGTTTTTGTTGATGATATCGATCTGATGTCATTGCATGATACGCATCAGCAATTGAGATGATTTTTGTATATGAATGGATCTTATCTTCAGTAATCCCCAATGGATAACCTCGTCCATCAGGCCGTTCATGATGTTGCAAGACAGCTAGCTTTGCTGCTTTTGTTAAAGCCGGGCTCTTTTCTACATAACGATAGGATAAGGTTGAATGTTGCTTAAGCTCTTCAAATTCTGCTTTAGGTAACTTTCCTTTATGTTTAAGTATCCTATGATTAACCTTTGCCATTCCGCTATCGGCAATTAAAGCAGCCATAGCAATTTGAATCGATTCCTGTTCAAAACCTAACCGCTTAGCCAAAAGGGTTGATAACAAACTAATTGCTACACTATGATGATAAGGGTATGTCTCTTTGGTTGCGTAATGATTCACCAAAAAAATTTCACCTTGATGTTCATCTGCTCGTTCAATTAGCGGTACAATTAATTGTCTAACCTCATGAATATCTAATGTCTTCCCACTTTGCCACTGTTTAAACATCCTCGCATAATTAGTAACAACAGCTCGATAATCCTCTAAAAATGTTGATGGTTCCTTTTGAAATGTTTTTTGTTTTGTAGGATCTTCTTTAAAAGGAATGACTTGACTTGGTTTAAAATCTAAGCCATTCGCTAACTTTGAAGCAACTTCTACTTGATCAACTAAAAAACTTTTCAACACTTTAATATGAGTACCTGTTACCACCGTATCTTGAGCGATAATGGGATGGCTCGATTTACTATAAACATCTTTTACAATCACACACTTTTCAACCAACTGATTCGGATGTACATACACACGAACTCACCTGCCTACTTGAACGTTATTCTTCTTGGTTTTTATCATCTAGTTCTTCAATTATTTCTTCTTCTTGTTTAATATGGGCTACAGTGGCTACTTTTTCTTCATCTTGTAAACGAATTAAACGAACCCCTTGCGTATTCCGTCCTGTAATTGAAATATTTTCAATTGGCGTTCTAATGATGACACCTGAAATGGTCATAATCATTAAATCTTCGTTTCCTTTAACGGTTTTTACCGCTACAACATTTCCGGTTTTTTCCGTGATATGAGCTGTGAAAATACCTTTCCCACCTCGATTGGTCACACGGTATTCTTTTTCTTCAGTTCGTTTACCATAACCATTTTCTGTTACGTTCAAAATAAAGGCATCGTCTTCAATAATTTCCATAGACACAACTTCATCATCTTCACGTAATGAAATACCTTTAACCCCTGTTGCAGTTCGACCCATTGAACGGATCTGTTCTTCATCAAATCGAATTAATGAACCATTTCTTGTGGCAATCATGATGTCTTTCGTACCATCTGTCAATTGAACAGAAATAAGTTCATCATCCTCACGTAAATTAAGAGCAATCAGTCCATTTCGTCGAATATTAGCGAATTGGTTTAGGGATGTCCGTTTTGAAATACCGAATTTTGTTGTAAAGAATAAATATCTTTCAGCATCAAATTGTGGAACTGTAATCACGGTATTGACCCATTCATTTTTTTCGACCTCTAGAATGTTAATAATCGGAAGACCTTTAGCTGTTCGACCAAACTCTGGAATCTGATATCCTTTCAAACGATATACTTTTCCTTTGTTAGTAAAGAACAAAATAGTATCATGAGTGGATGTTGAGACAAGATGTTCAACAAAATCATCTTCATTCATATCCATTCCCTGTACTCCGCGACCGCCTCGATTTTGCGTACGATAAGTAGAAGAAGGAAGTCGCTTAATGTAACCGCGATGTGTTAAGCTGACAACGATATCCTCTTCAGGAATCAAATCCTCATCCTCAAAGAAATCCGCTCCGCCTGAAACAATTTCAGTTCGACGAACATCGTTATAACGTGTTTTAATATCCACTAGTTCCTCACGAATAATTTCAAGTAATTTTTCTTCATTAGCTAAAATAGCTTTTAATTCAGCAATAGTTTTTAAAAGCTCTTCATACTCTTCTTCAATTTTCTGGCGCTCTAATCCGGTCAATCGTTGTAAACGCATATCTAGAATGGCTTGTGCTTGTTTTTCCGTTAATTTAAAATTATCGATCAAACCTTGACGTGCAATTTCGGTCGTATTCGATTGACGAATCAAAGTGATAATTTCATCAATATGATCAAGAGCAATTCTTAAACCCTCTAAAATATGGGCTCTAGCCTCAGCCTTATTTAATTCATATTGTGTTCTCCGTCTAATCACATCTTTTTGATGTTCTAAATAATACTCAAGATTTTGTTTTAAATTAAGAACTTTAGGTTGTCCATCGACTAGGGCGAGCATATTGATTCCAAATGATGATTGTAAAGCTGTTTGTTTATACAAGTTATTTAATAAAACATTCGGATTCGCATCTCGACGCAGTTCAATTACTATCCGCATCCCGTTTCGATCGGATTCATCACGTAAATCTGTAATTCCTTCAATTTTCTTATCACGTGCAAGTTCAGCAATTTTTTCAATCAATTTTGCTTTATTGACTTGATAAGGCAATTCAGTTACTAAGATACGGGCTTTTCCATTTTGCTGTTCTTCAATCTCTGCTTTAGCACGAATCGTTATCGATCCCTTACCCGTTTCGAAAGCATTTCTGATTCCAGATCGACCAATAATCGTACCACCTGTTGGGAAATCAGGTCCAAAAATATGATCTTCCATCAGTTCATCAATTGAAATATCAGGATTTTCGCTAACTGCTAACAAAGCATCAATCGTTTCACCTAATTGATGAGGAGGTATATTTGTCGCCATTCCCACAGCAATGCCTGATGTTCCATTGACTAGTAAGTTAGGAAATCGAGCTGGCAGGACTTGAGGTTCTCTTTCAGAACCATCATAGTTATCAATATAATCAATTGTATCTTTATTGATATCACGTAACAATTCCATCGATATTTTAGACATTCTCGCCTCTGTATACCGCATCGCAGCAGCTGGATCACCATCAACTGAACCAAAGTTACCATGCCCATCAACTAACATATAGCGATAGCTAAAATCTTGTGCCATTCTAACCATTGCCTCATACACAGCTGAATCACCATGTGGGTGATACTTACCAATAACATCACCAACAATACGGGCAGATTTTTTAAACGCTTTGTCCGCATGCATACCTAAATCGTTCATTGAATATAATATTCTTCTCTGTACTGGCTTTAAACCATCACGAACATCAGGAATCGCTCGTGAAACAATAACACTCATCGCATAATCCAAAAAGGACGTACGCATTTCTTTTCCTATATTTATTTCCTGTACCTGGGGACGTTGATTATCCACCATCCAAATACCTCCTATCAAACTGAGGACACTAATATACTTACTTAACATTCAAAGCTATCTTATACATTTCAGTCTTACCTAAAAGTCTCTTCGTTTTCAACGAACGTAACTTCAGCTAAGTAAAAAGAGCCAATGAATGAGGTTCCTCGAAAATACAAAACCATTTTCATTATGTGATATATCGCTGACGAAGCCTTTCTCAACCTGTAGAAATAGATCTTACTTGAAGCTAACTCTGTTAGGGATCTAGTTAAAAAAGACAAGCTAAACCCGATACTTTGTATGCCTCTGTGTTCATGGAATGAAAATCTATTATCTGTTGGAATAATTAAACATTCAAAATGAGCTACTTAAATATCTAAGTTCTTCACATAAATCGCATTTTCTTGAATAAATTCGCGACGTGGTTCTACTCGATCACCCATCAACATATCAAATATTTGATCGGCTTCAATCGCATCATTAAGTTGAACTTGTAATAAAGTCCGGTTATCTGGGTCCATTGTTGTTTCCCACAATTGTTCAGCATTCATTTCTCCAAGACCTTTATAACGCTGCAAACCTGGTTTAGGCTGTTTTGGTAATTCATTAAGAATAAATTGCATTTCATTCTCATCATAGGCATAATGAACAACTTTCCCCTGTTGAATTTTATAAAGGGGTGGCTGAGCAATATAAATATAGCCATGGTCAATTAATGGGCGCATAAATCGATAGAAAAAGGTTAATAATAAAGTTCGAATATGTGCACCATCAACGTCAGCATCTGTCATAATGACAACCTTATGGTATCTAGCTTTGGAAATATCGAAATCTTCACCAATTCCCGTCCCCATTGCCGTGATCATCGATCGAATTTCATTATTTGATAAAATACGATCAAGTCGTGCTTTTTCAACATTAAGAATTTTACCTCTTAAAGGCAAAATAGCTTGAAAATGACGGTCACGACCCTGCTTAGCAGAACCCCCAGCAGAATCACCCTCAACGATATACAGTTCACTAATTAAAGCATCACGAGAAGAACAATCTGCTAATTTACCGGGTAAATTAGAAATCTCTAAGGCACCTTTTCTTCTTGTTAATTCACGAGCCTTTTTCGCTGCCATTCTTGCACGTGAAGCCATTAATCCTTTATCAACAATAATTCTAGCCGTATCAGGATTTTCAAATAAAAATTGGGAAAACAATTCACTAAAGGCTGAATCTGTGATTGTACGTGTCTCACTATTACCAAGCTTTGTCTTCGTTTGACCTTCGAATTGAGGATCAGGATGTTTGATCGAAATTATAGCTGTTAAACCTTCTCGAACATCGTCTCCAGATAGATTAGGATCATTTTCTTTGAATAAATTTTTCTTTCGTGCATAGTCATTAATCACTCGAGTCAAGCCAGTTTTAAATCCTGACTCATGCATTCCACCCTCATAAGTATGAATATTGTTGGCGAACGAATAAATATTATTGGCAAAACCATTATTGTACTGGATGGCCACTTCTACAATCACTTCTTGTTCTTCCTTTTCCGCAAAGAACGGTTCGTGCAGGACTTCTTTCGAGTGATTTAAATATTCGACATACTCTTTAATACCACCCTCGTAATAAAAACTCTCTTTTTTCTCTTGATCCACTCGCTTATCTTCAATACTCATTTTTAAGCCTTTATTTAAAAAGGCAAGCTCGCGAATGCGGTAAACTAATGTATCATAATCAAATTGAATTGAATCTGTAAAAATTTCTGGATCGGGACTGAAGTGTACACGTGTCCCTGTCAAATCAGTCTCACCGATAACTTTAATTTCTGTGTTTAAAACACCACGCTTAAAATCTAAATAATAGATCTTTCCATCACGGTGAACAAAGACCTCTAGTGATGTTGATAGGGCGTTTACAACTGAAGCACCAACACCATGTAAGCCCCCAGATACTTTATAACCTGAACCATCAAACTTACCACCAGCATGTAAAACCGTCATAATAACTTCAACAGCTGGACGACCCATTTTTTCCTGAATACCAACTGGAATCCCACGACCATTATCAACGACCGTAATACTATTGTCTTGTTCAATCACAACTTCAATATGGTCGCAGTAACCTGCCAATGCTTCATCAATACTATTATCAACAATTTCCCAAACAAGGTGATGAAGTCCTTTCTCACTTGTTGAACCAATATACATACTTGGTCGCTTACGAACTGCCTCTAAACCCTCTAATACTTGAATTTGATTCTCATCATATTGCTGTTCATTAAATGCATTCTCTTCCATTGCCAATTGATTCACCTACACTTTTCCTTTAGACCTAGCTGCTATCATGGGTCTGATATTTTCTATTATAAAACCGATCATGATTTGTTGTCATTTAACTAATCAAACGTCTCACTATCTGTATAATCATCTAAATGATCTAGCATCATATTAAGACTCGATCGTTTCTTTAACGTTAGAATAGAAAGGGGACTATAGTACATGCAGTCCTTTGTCACAATAATTGTTTTTGTCTCATCTTTTATGTCTGGCGTACTTTCTTGTTCTTGCTGATACTCAATCATCTCTCCATTTATCGATGATGACTCAACGTATTGTTGGTCAATCATTACAATCACATCTTCAGAGCTAATGATTTGATCATCACCTATATGAATAAACATTATTTAACCTCTTTTCTGATTGGATATCACTCCGTTTTTAACATAAAAAAGATCAGCTTTTTTAATTGTTTCATGTTGAATATCACTGACACTTGTTGTTGATACGAAGGTCTGTACTTTATCTTGTATTGTATCAAGTAGATGAGATTGTCGATATTGATCAAGTTCACTCAATACATCGTCTAGTAAAAGAACAGGATATTCACCAACCTCATGTTTTATTAATTCAATCTCTGCTAATTTTAATGATAGGGCTGTTGTTCGTTGTTGACCTTGTGAACCATATTTTTGGACATCTCGGCCATTCACAGAGAATAAAAGATCATCCCGATGGGGGCCATACAATGTACTGCCACGGTCTATTTCCTTTGAATGATTTTCTTTAAATTTTTCATGGTATATATTGCTTATTTTTTCCTTATCTTCACTTTCTAATACATCAATCGTTGGATCATATGAAATCATTAGTTCTTCTTGTTCTTGACTTATTCTGTTATGAATGGGGATCGCCCAACGTCTAAGCCATTGTAAAAATAAAAATCTCTTTTCTATGATTATACTCGCATGCTCTATTAATTGTTCAGTCAGAACAGCTAACATTGTTAAGTTATCTGTTTTTCTACGTTGCAAATCTTTCAACAAATGATTTCGTTGTTTCAATATCTTTTGATATTGTCCTAAATGATAAATGTATACGGGCTGAATTTGTCCAATTTCCATATCAATAAAACGTCTTCTAATCTGTGGACTACCCTTAACTAAGTTAAGATCTTCTGGCGCAAACATGACAACATTTAGCGCACCTATGTAATCACTAAGACGTCTTTGTTCTAAATGATTAAGTTTTGCTTTTTTCCCTTTTGAAGAAAATTGCATTTCAAGAGGAAATTGATAGTTTCTTTTAATAACTGTACCTTCTATTTTAGCATAGTTTTGATCCCATTGAATAAGTTCTTTATCTTTTGACGTTCGATAAGATCTGGTAAAGGCTAATACATAAATAGCCTCCATTAAATTTGTCTTCCCTTGTGCATTCTCGCCTATGATGACATTGATTCGATCTTGAAATGATATGTCAACATTATCATAATTACGATAATGCGATAATTTAATATTTTTAATATACATTTAGATCATGCCTACCTTTTCATTAAGAAGACCAGGTAGTCTACTCTTTTACAATACGAAAAGTGCCTACATCTTCTATTTCAACTTGATCACCTGGGTACAATTTTCGACCTCGTCGTTGATCTGACTCGCCATTGATTTGAACCGTAAATTCTGCTAGAAAAATTTTGACACTTCCTCCTGAATCAACAACATTTGCTAATTTTAAAAATTTGCCGAGCTGAATATACTCTGTCTGAATGATAATATCTTCAACCTGCATCTTAATAGCTCCTTCATCTTTATCGTCATAACTTGTGTTAGCTTATGCATCCTTTATCTATTTTACTAAAGATTGTGAGATTAGCAAAGTACTCCATTAAGTTCATCGCGTTAGTTTGGTCTAAAAAATAAAATAGAGTGTGAATCACACTCTATTTTTTAACCTTTAAAACGTTCTGACTGGTAATATTAATTGTAAAATATGATCATCCTGATCTGGTTTAATAATAAATGGTCGCATTGCCCCAGTAAAGTCAATTTTTACATATTCTGACTCAATAATTCTTAAAGCATCAATCATATATTTTGCACTAAATGAAATTTTTAATTCTTCACCTTCGATGGTGTCAGTATTTACTTCTTCACTTACTTGTCCAACTTCAGGTGTATGACTACTAATTTCTAATCGGTTATCTTTTTTGGTTTCAAGTTTGACAACATTATTTTTATTTTCCTTTGCCAATAATGACGCACGGTCAATAGCTTGCAACAATTCCTTTGTTTTAGTTAAAACAGTTGTTTTACTTTGATCAGGGATTAGCCTTGATGTTTCAGGATAATTTCCATCTAATAAGCGAGATAGAAAGTATAAATTTTTAGTTTGGAATAGAATTTGATTTTCTGTCACGCTGATCATCATTGACTCATCATTATCTTCAATAATTTTATTCAACTCAACTAAGCTTTTCCCTGGTATAACAACATTTTTGAACGTCAACTGATTATCTTCTAAATTAACGGGAAGATTTCTTGATGCTAAACGATGACTGTCAGTTGCGACAAAATTTAACTGATTATCTTCTAACTGCATATTTACGCCTGTTAGAATAGGCCGAGTTTCAACAGTTGATACAGCAAAAACAGTTTGTTTGATTAATTCTTTTAATAGATCATTTGATAATTCAAAACTATTATCTGTATGTAATACAGGGAGCTGTGGATATTCCATCGCATCTTGTCCATTTAAATGAAATTCGGATCCTCCTGAATGAATTGTAACTTGAAAGTCCTCTGATGTATTTATTTCAACAGTTTTTAAGGGAAGTTTTCTAATAATATCTGGAAAATATCTAGCTTGAACAACAATACTACCAGATTCAATATCTTCTACATTTATAACCCCATTTTCCTCGACTGGAATAAATGATTCGATTGAAATATCTGAGTCACTACCTGTTAATTTTATGCCTTCTTTTGTCGCTTCAATTTTGATCCCTGTTAAGATCGGAATGGTTACTCTTGAAGAGATAGCTTTCATTACATGTTGAATACTTTCGAGTAATAATTCTCTTTGAATTGTAAATTTCATAAAAAAAACTCCTCCTAATGAAAGTCTATTATATATTAATTATTAATAAAAAAATAGTAGTAATAGTAATAGGGACTGTGATTATGTGGATAACAAATAAAAACGTGTAAAACAAATAGTTATCCACTTGTGGACAGACTGTTAATAATTACGAACACTTATTCAGATTATACACATGTTAATTATTTTTAAATCGATTTTAGTTGATTGATTATTTCTTCTATTTCCTGATTTAATAATTGATCTTCAGTCATTAAACGAGAGATCTTTTCGTGAGCATGTAATACTGTTGTATGGTCTCGTCCGCCAAATTCTTCTCCGATTTTAGGTAGAGAAAGGTCAGTGAGCTCTCGTGATAGATACATCGCAATTTGTCTAGGGAATGCAACAGACCTTGTTCTTTTTTTGGCAGCAAATTCTTCTAATTTAATATTATACTTTTCAGCGACTAACTCTTGTATGGTAGCAGCTGTGATCATTTTTGGACGAGAGCTAGGAATAATATCTTTCAATGCTTCAGCAGCCAATGATGCGTCAATATCTTGGTTTATTAGTGATGAATATGCAACAACACGGATTAATGCTCCTTCTAGTTCCCGAATATTAGTATCGATTTGATTGGCAATATACAGCATGACTTCATTAGGAATATCAAGACCATCAGCTTTAGCCTTTTTACGAAGAATGGCTATTCTTGTTTCTAAATCTGGCGGTGTAATATCTGTTATTAATCCCCATTCAAATCGAGAACGAAGTCGATCCTCTAATGTTGGAATCTCCTTTGGTGGTCGATCACTAGAAATAATAATTTGCTTACTTTCTTCATGTAATGTATTAAATGTATGGAAAAATTCTTCTTGTGTCTGTTCTTTTCCTGCTAAAAATTGAATATCATCAACTAATAGAATATCTACATTTCGATATTTATTTCTGAAGTTTTCAGCTTTGTTATCCCGAATAGAGTTGATAAATTCGTTAGTGAATTTTTCAGATGATAAATAAACTACTTTGGCATCTGGATTATGTTTAATTATATAATGCCCAATGGCATGCATTAAGTGTGTTTTCCCTAACCCAACTCCACCATAAATAAAAAGAGGGTTATAAGCTTTGGCTGGTGCTTCTGCAACAGCTAATGAGGCAGCATGCGCAAAACGGTTACCAGAGCCAATCACAAAAGAATCAAATGTATATTTATCGTTTAACATTGTTTTGGATCGATGATAGTTTTCATTATTGACGACTGATGGTTTTCGATTTATTTTATTCTTTTTTTCTTCAACCTTTTTTTCATCGTCTGGAAGAACGAAGACTGTTTTTAGTCTAGTTCCTGCTACTTCAAAAATGGCATCCGAGACAAGATTGGTATAAGTTCTTTCTAACCAATCACGGGTAAATTCATTAGGAGCAGTAACAATTAATGTATCACCAGATATTTTATTAGCTTTAGTATTTTTAAACCAAGTTTCAAAGCTTTCACCCGCTACCTTTTCTTTTACATAAGATAGCGTACTTATCCATAATTCTTCAATATTTTCCATCAATAAGCCCCTTTCTCTTTGATAGAAACTTCAATTGGCGAGGGTTTTACATCCCAATTGGCAGTACCTATAACTATGTACCAAAGGTGATCCGCTCCGAGTGTTTACCTTTAGTCATTAAAAAATTATTGATCTGAAATTAAGATGGGATAAAAAAATCAGATAAAAAACCTCTCGCCATCTATTTCATAAATGAAAATAGATCGAAAGGTTTACTGTTGATGTGAATGTATAAATCGTTTTATAATTATATTTATACAGTTATTCACAAGCCTGTTAGTAATTCAATCTACATAGATGTGAATAACTATCCACAGCTTATCCACGTTCTGTGGATAGTCTTTCACAGAATAAAATATTTTTCTAAATTGTTAACAATAATATTAGCAAAAAACGATAGAATTTGCAAGGTGATTCGACACTTATCCACAATTTCTCACATATGTTTTTAAAAATCATCCACAGGTAGTTAATATGTTATTTATTTGTCTATATCTTGTGTGGATATTTTTTATATGTTTATTTTGACTTGAATAATTTGTGGACAAGTTGTTAAGATTAAGTAGCTTTAAATTTTTGCTGAATAATATAAATCAATAGCTTGTTAACAATAATATTAAAACTAACTTATTATTGTAGATAAACTTAAAAACCGAATTCTTGTTGACAGATAAAGAAGTTTTTACGTATAATGTATTAGGTTAGGCAGTGTTATAGTTGATTTTTAATTCCTCAGGGGGTGTAATATAATATGAAACGCACATTTCAACCGAAAAACCGTCAACGTAAAAAAGTTCACGGATTTCGTTCACGTATGAGTACAAAAAACGGGCGTAATGTTTTGGCTCGTCGACGTAAAAAGGGAAGAAAAGTATTATCAGCATAGGCCACTGACAACATTTCAGTGGTCTTTTTTCCACTTATAGAAGGGAAAATGGGTAGGAGATGGAGGGAATACAGTTTGCGTAAACAACATCGATTAAAATCAAATAATGATTTTCAAAAAGTCTTCAAACATGGTCAATCATTTGCAAATCGACAACTAGTCCTGTATTATCTTCCAAAGCATGATCAATCATATTTTAAAGTAGGACTATCTGTTTCAAAGAAAATTGGAAATGCTGTGGTCAGAAATCAAGTCAAACGTTATCTTAGACAAGCTTTTCATGAATTGGAAGCAGACATTAAGCAGTCATATGATTTTGTGATCATTGCTCGAAAGCCAACGAAAGATATGAATTTTTATCAAATAAAAAAAAGTTTGACTCATGTGTTATCAAAATCAAAATTATTTTTGTAAGTAGAAAATTACTCAAATAAAAATATCCATGCTTGTTTGTAGTATTAATGATAAGATAATGATAAAATAACAAATGAGTTTTACATATATGTGTATCAATGTTTGTTAAGGAGGAAAATCATGCGTAAAAAGGTCTTAATTGCGGTGGCCTTACTAGGTATAGTTTTACTGTTATCAGGTTGTGGAGATATTAATGAACCAATAACTGCTGAAAGTGAAGGGTTTTGGAACTCTTACTTTGTTTATCCTTTATCATGGATTATTATTAGGATAGCGGGATTATTTAGTGGTAGCTTTGGATTAGCAATTATTGTGGTTACACTCGGATTTCGATTAATTTTAGTTCCATTAAACGTGAAACAATTAAAGAGTTCAAAAGCAATGCAAGAGATTCAACCTAAAATAAAAGAAATTCAAGAGAAATATAGTTCTAAAGATGCAAAAACACAAGAAAAATTACAGCAAGAACAAATGAAGCTATTTAAAGAACATAATGTTAACCCGATGGCGGGTTGTTTACCAATGTTCGTTCAAATGCCAATTTTAATGGCTTTATATCAATCAATTATGCGAACCCCAGGATTACAGGATGGAACATTCTTATGGTTTGAGTTATCTCAACCCGATCCATTTTATATTCTACCAATTGTTGCAGCAGCTGCAACTTTCTTGCAACAAAAGCTAACGATGGCTGGGGCAAGTACAGGACAAGGAGCGGCTAATCCGCAGATGTCAATGATGTTATATATGATGCCAATTATGATTGGTGTTATGTCATTGTTTTTCCCTGCAGCGCTATCATTATATTGGGTAGTCGGTAATGTATTCATGGTTATACAAACAATTTTCATTAGAAAACCGTTTAAATTCCAACAAACTTCGGGAGGAAAATAATTGTGAAACAGGTAACTGCTTCTGGACAAACTGTAAACGATGCGGTCCAATCAGCGTTACAGCAACTTAACACTACAGAGGACCAAGTCAATATTGAAATCATTGATGAAGGTAAAAAAGGAATGTTTGGTATTTTTGGTGCCAAACGCTCAATTGTTAAGGTAATGATCAAGGAAGATCCGATTGATCAAGCAGCAAAGTACCTAGAAGAAATTGCAAAGGCATTTTCTGAAGATGTTGTTATCCATGTGACTCGTGATGAGAATAATGTAACTTTTGATTTATCAGGCAAAAAAATTGCCATGATTATTGGAAAACGTGGTCAAACTCTTAATGCCATTCAACATTTAGTACAGGTGATGTTGAATAGACATACGACAGAGTATTTCCGTATTGTTGTTGATGCAGAAGGCTATCGTGAAAGACGTGAAGAAACACTGAAACAGCTAGCAGAGCGTTTAGCTGACAAAGCAGTTAAAATCAAAAAAAATGTCACATTAGAGCCGATGCCATCTTTTGAACGGAAAATTATTCATAGTATTTTACAAAATAATCCTGATGTTGAAACACATTCAGATGGTACAGATCCTAATCGTTTTGTCGTTATTAAATCAATAGTAAAATAACTTTTTAAAAGAAGTTGGGCTAAAAGTAAAGAAAGTAGTTAGTTAAAAGGGCGAATGATATTCAATAAAATTGAATGGATCATTCGTCTTTTTATCATTTAACTTTTACTTACTAAATTGAAGTGTTTAGTTGTCTTGAAAAGCAATAGGTGGCGTTTCGACGGGATCGACAGATAGGTCGATAGACCAAAAAACCTGTTAAATGACCTGCCAGTCCCTGCTTTTTTTTATTGCTTTTCAAGTTAGTACAAGTCATGCCTCAGGGAAAATTGCCATATCTTACTCTGTGGATATTGTTATTATATAATGTTTAAAAAAATTTTATTTTGTATCAATCTTCTTTTCAGAAATATCATAAAAGTTGTTCCATGTTAATAAGTAGTTTTTCAAATTCAAATCTTATCCACTTGTTGATAAGATTTGAATTTTCTTATATTGCTTTTTTGTTAACATGTGAATAAAAATAGTTAAGTTTTATGTGTATTCTATAATGTGGATAAATAGTGAGGGAAGTGGAAAAGTTGGATAGTATAAATACGTTTCATTTTTCTTTTTTTTATGATACTCTATAACGTTAGTGAAACTAATTATTTTACTAAATTTTCTTTTACATTAAGATCAAATAAAAACTCAGCAAATATTTTCGATGGGACGAGTAACCGCAGTCCCAAATCACTAAGATGGGACGAGTAACCGCAGCAAGGAATACGATGGAGCATTCGTGTCGCAGGAATGTGCTGTGCTGGTTCTGCGTCCTAGGAAAAGTAGATATTTTAAAGCCTTAAGTAAAAGAAAACTAATATACTTTTATTTAAAAATGAGTAAAAGCATGTTTTTCTAATAAATAGAGTCAATTTAATGTTGGAGGTGACGAAAATGGATTTCGATACAATTGCGGCTATATCAACACCGCTTGGAGAAGGAGCGATTGCGATTGTTCGTTTAAGTGGGGACCAAGCTTTAACAATCACAAATAAGATTTTTTCAGGCCGAGATTTATCAAAGGTAAATTCTCATACCATTCATTATGGTAAAATTATTGATTCGGAAACAAACGAAATGATTGAAGAGGTTATGGTAAATGTGATGAAGGCTCCAAAAACATTTACTCGAGAAGATGTTGTTGAAATTAATTGTCATGGTGGGTTAGCATCTGTTAATCGATTGTTAGAACTAGTGTTGCAATTAGGTGCACGATTAGCCGAGCCAGGTGAGTTCACGAAGCGAGCTTTTTTAAATGGTAGAATTGATTTATCCCAAGCCGAAGCGGTAATGGATCTAATTCGAGCAAAAACAGATCGAGCGATGGATGTGGCTATTCAACAACTTGATGGCAGATTATCAAAATTGATTCAACGCTTGCGTCAAGATTTAATTGAAACGGTTGCCCATGTTGAAGTTAATATAGATTACCCAGAATATGATGATGTTGAGGAAATGACCCAAACAGTATTATTGGAAAAAACAACCGCTGTTTATCATGAAATAGAAAAGCTATTATCAATGGCTAAGCAAGGGAAGATACTAAGAGAGGGCATTTCGACCGCGATTATTGGCAAGCCTAATGTTGGTAAATCCTCACTCATGAATGCTCTTGTTCAAGAAAATAAGGCGATTGTTACTGATATACCTGGAACAACACGTGATATAATTGAAGAGTACGTTAATATTCGTGGTGTCCCACTTCGACTTGTTGACACAGCAGGTATTCGTGAAACAGAAGATATCATTGAAAAAATAGGAGTAGAACGATCGCGTCAAGTTTTAAAAGAAGCTGATTTAATTTTACTTGTATTAAATAATAATGAACCATTGTCTGAGCAGGATTATCAATTACTGGAGTTAGTCAATGATTTAGAGCTGATTGTCTTAATAAATAAAACAGATCTTCCAACTAAGCTTGACCAAACTAAAGTCAAGCAGTTAGTGAAAAATCATCCCGTTATTTCGACTTCATTAATTGAAGAAGAAGGAATTGATGATCTAGAAGAGGCGATTGCAAATATATTTTTCTCAGGACAATTAGAAGCAGATGATTTATCTTATGTTTCTAATGTTCGTCATATTCAGTTACTAAAGCAGGCATTGACTGCACTTGATGATGCGAGAGGAGCAATTAATGCAGGTATGCCAATGGACCTTATCCAGATTGATGTCACTAGGACTTGGCAAATTCTTGGGGAAATTATCGGCGATACTGTTCAAGATAGTTTAATTGATCAACTGTTTGCACAATTTTGTTTAGGGAAATAAAATATTATATTTTTTAGTTAAGGAGTGAAAAAAATGATATATGATGCAGGTCATTATGATGTTATTGTCATCGGTTCTGGACATGCTGGTGTTGAAGCTGCTAACTCAGCCGTTAAACGTGGTGCCAAAACCTTAATGTTGACCTTAAATTTAGACATGATTGCCTTTATGCCATGTAATCCATCAATTGGAGGACCTGCAAAAGGAGTGGTCGTCAGAGAAATTGATGCACTCGGAGGTTTAATGGGTAAAGTTATTGATAAAACTTATATTCAAATGCGTATGTTAAATACCAGAAAAGGACCAGCAGTAAGAGCCCTACGAGCTCAAGCAGATAAGCCTCTATATGTTCAAGAAATGAAACATCAACTTGAATTATTAGACGATTTAACCATTCGCCAAGCTATGGTTGAGAAGCTAATTGTGGAAGATGGCGTTTGTCAAGGTGTGATTACTGAAACAAAAGCTGCTTATTATGCGAAATCAGTCATCATCACCACAGGTACTTTTATGCGTGGTAGTGTGATTCTAGGTGATATTTCTTATCAAAGTGGTCCCAACAACCAACGACCGTCGGTTAAACTGTCAGAGAATCTAGAAGAGTTAGGGTTCAAGCTAGTTCGATTTAAAACAGGGACACCACCAAGAGTCAATTCAAAAACAATTGATTACACAAAAACAGAGATTCAACCTGGTGATGAAAATCCAAGTCACTTTTCATATGAAACAAAAGAACAGCTAATCGAGCAAATACCATGTTGGTTAACCTATACAAATGAAAATACACATCAATTGATTGATGATAATTTAAATCTCTCTCCAATGTATTCTGGTATGATCAAAGGAACTGGTCCACGATATTGCCCGTCAATTGAAGATAAAGTGGTTCGTTTTCATGATAAACCACGTCACCAAATATTTTTGGAACCAGAAGGGCGCAAAACAGAGGAAGTTTATGTTCAAGGTCTTTCAACTTCACTGCCTGAATTTGTCCAAGAGAAAATGGTGCGAACTATTGATGGACTGGAAAAAGCAGAAATTATGCGTTCTGGCTATGCGATTGAATATGATGCGGTAGTCCCCACTCAGTTGTGGCCTACTTTAGAAGTTAAAAATATTAGTGGTTTATTTACAGCAGGTCAAATTAATGGAACATCGGGTTATGAAGAAGCTGCTGGACAAGGATTAATGGCAGGAATTAATGCTGCTGCTCATGCATTAGAACTGGAAACTTTAATTTTAGATCGTTCGCAAGCTTATATTGGGGTACTCATTGATGATTTAGTAACGAAAGGAACGAGTGAACCCTATCGATTATTAACTTCACGAGCTGAATATCGTTTGCTGTTACGCCATGATAATGCTGATTTAAGATTAACAGAAATCGGTTACCAAATCGGGTTAGTTGATCAGTCACGTTATCAAGTTTTTCAAGAAAAGCTAACTTTGATTAAAGAAGAGCAAGAAAGGTTAAAGAAAGCAACGATTAAACCGTCCGAAGCTTTAAATGAAGTTTTAAAACAAGTCGGTGGAAGTAGCTTAAAAGAACCCATCAAAGCATTAGACTTTATGAAAAGACCAGAAGTAGATTATCAAATTATTAATCAATTTGCTCCGGCGCCAATTGAAAAACCAGCCGATGTTATTGAACAAATTGAAATACAAGCTAAATACCAAGGTTATATTGAAAAGTCAATGCAACAAGTTGAGCGAATGAAGAAGATGGAGGAGAAAAGTATACCAGAAAATATTGATTATGATGCTATAACTGGAATAGCAACTGAAGCTAAACACAGATTAAAAAAGGTTCAGCCATTATCAGTTGGTCAAGCTTCTCGAATTTCAGGGGTAAATCCCGCTGATATTTCTATTTTGCTTGTTTATATTGAGCAGGGTCAAATTGCAAAAACAATCTGATGGTTTAAAGAACAATAAGGATTTAGGGAAAGGAAGTCACTATGAAGCTTGAACATTTTGTCGAAAAGCTTAAAGAAAAGGGCATAGCGTTATCTGAAGATCAAATTAATCAATTTGAAATCTATTTTAAAACTTTAGTTGAATGGAATGAAAAAATGAACTTAACAGCTATTACAGAGCAATCTGAGGTTTATTTAAAACATTTTTATGATTCGATTACTGCAAGTTTTTATCTAGATTTAAGTAAGCCATTAACCATTTGTGATGTAGGAGCTGGGGCTGGCTTTCCTAGTCTGCCATTAAAAATTTGTTTTCCGCATATGAAGGTGACGATTGTAGACTCGTTAAAAAAGCGAATTACTTTTTTAAATCATTTGGCGTCAGAGTTAGGATTAACTGAGGTTACTTTTTATCATGATCGTGCAGAGTCATTTGCCCGAAATAAAAACTTTCGACAACAATTTGATCTTGTTACTGCTAGGGCAGTGGCAAAAATGACTGTTTTAAGTGAATTATGCCTTCCTTTAGTGAAGACAAATGGGAAATTTATTGCTTTAAAAGGTCCCAATGCTCAAATTGAACTGAAAGAAGCCGATCATGCGATTAAATTATTAGGTGGCGAATTGGAAGATTTATATCCAATTAATTTGCCCGGTGATCAAGGAGAGCGCCATATTATTATCATTAATAAGATTAAAACAACACCAAAAAAATACCCGAGAAAACCAGGGATGCCGAATAAATTACCTTTAATATAACCATTAAATCCACTCAGGGAGCTGAGTGGATTTTTAACTACTTTCTAAAAAATAATCTTATCTAGTTAAAAGAAAGCCATTAACCATAGGAATTTTAAAAATGATAACAGCCAAATTTTAATAATTATGATATAATAAGAACATACATTCTTATATAAGACAGGAACTGTGTGGGATGATTTAACAAATATCGAGTAGTAAAGCTTCATGGGTGTTTGGTTGATAGTAAAAACCCCATTTATCTACAAAATTTTAGTAAGCCATCATTTTTTAAAATAATGGTGAAGCAATTCACTTAAGAGAATATAACTAAAAGGTATGACTAATAAATGGTGTTTCAAATAACGATTATTGTAAGAATTGAGTCGAACTTTCATATACAGCACTTTGAATTTCTATCTATTCTGTAAGGAGGGTTAGACAATTAGTTAATTTACGATAAATTTTGATAATCTTTATGATATTAAAGGAATTTATGATAGAATGGTAGAAGTATATTATTAGTCATAACTCCTTTATTAAACGAAGAAAAGTTTAACTAAATGTTTCACGTGAAACATTTAATGCTCTTATTCATGAAAATTAAATAGAGAAATTGAAAGAAAAGGTGGTGTTTATTATATTACCTCCATTTAGTCGGATATTTGGTATCGGTGATAAAGAAGAACCGATGGAAGAAGAATCGTATAGTCAAGATGAGGTTGTACAAATTTCACTTAATGAAATTACACCAAACCGGTATCAGCCTCGGACCATTTTTAATCAAGAGAAAATTTTAGAGTTAGCCCAGACTATACATACTCACGGAATGATCCAACCGATTGTTGTTAGAGAGATCGACGATTCAGATAAAAAATATGAAATCATAGCCGGGGAACGTCGTTATCGGGCAGTAACGGACTTAGGTTGGGAGACAGTCCCTGCAATTATACGCCAGATGAATGATAAGGAAACAGCATCTGTTGCACTAATAGAAAACCTACAACGTGAGGAACTTACAGTTATTGAAGAGGCAAAGGCATATGAAAGACTTTTAAATATCCATGAGCTCACTCAAGAAGCTTTAGCTCAGAGACTTGGGAAAAGCCAATCGACAATTGCCAATAAACTTAGATTATTAAAGCTTCCAGAAGCCGTTCAAACAGCAATTTTAAACAAATCGATTACGGAACGCCATGCCAGAGCATTAATTATTTTAAAAGATGAGGAAAAGCAAGCAGCACTCTTAACTGAAATTATAAATAAACATTTGAATGTCAAACAAACAGAAGCAAGAATTGAAAAAATCCTTTCAGCAGAACCGAAAAAGAAAAAACCGAAACTAAAAGGATTTAATAAAGATATGCGGATTGCAATGAATACTATTCGACAGTCGCTTAATATGGTATCTGATACAGGTGTAGACTTAGAGACTGAGGAGCAGGACCTAGAAGAATACTATCAAATTACAATAAAAATTGCGAAGAATAAAAAGAATTAATACTTTAGAACCTATCTTTTTTGCTAAGATAGGTTTTTATTTATCACAAAAGGGAAGTGATTTGACTAGGACAAATTACGTAAATCTATCAATATTAGAGAATAACATTTTAATAACGATGTTTATTTTTAAAAAAAGTGATAGAATAGAAAAGAAGAGTTTTTAATTAGGTAGGTGACATGATGGGAAAAGTAATCGCCGTAACAAATCAAAAGGGCGGTGTAGGAAAAACAACCTCAGCAGTTAATTTGAGTGCAGGATTAGCGCATTTAGGAAATAAAACATTATTAGTAGATATTGATCCACAAGGTAACGCTACAAGTGGAATCGGTATTAATAAAGCAGATATTGATCAATGTATTTATAATGTCTTGATTGAAGATTTAACAACCGAAGATGTATCTGTTTCGTCAAATATTCCTAATTTAGATGTCATACCAGCTACGATACAATTGGCTGGTGCAGAGATTGAATTAGTACCAACAATATCAAGAGAAGTAAGACTAAAAAAGGCTTTAGAACCATCAATTGATCAATATGATTACATTATTATTGACTGTCCACCATCATTAGGACTTCTAACGCTTAATTCATTAACAGCCGCTGATAGTGTTATTATTCCAGTTCAATGTGAGTATTATGCATTGGAAGGTTTAAGCCAACTATTAAACACCGTTAGATTGGTTCAAAAACATCTAAATAAACAATTGAAAATTGAAGGTGTCTTACTGACAATGCTTGATGCTCGAACTAATTTAGGTTTACAAGTTATTGAGGAAGTCAAAAAGTACTTTCAAGATAAAGTTTATAAATCGATCATTCCAAGAAATGTTCGTTTAGGGGAAGCACCAAGCTATGGTCAACCAATTATTACTTATGATTCAAAATCAAAAGGTGCTGAAGTTTATCTTGAGTTAGCGAAGGAAGTGATTGCCAATGGCGAGAGGGTTAGGTAAAGGAATTAATGCTTTTTTTCCTGAATTAGATCAGCAGGAAGAAGATTTAGAGCAAGTTATCGAGTTAGACATATCTAGTTGTCGACCAAACCCATATCAACCACGGAAGACCTTTCAAGTTGAAGCAATTGAAGAATTGAAGAATTCGATTTTAGAACATGGCATTATCCAGCCTTTGCTTGTTAGACAAGCGATTAAAGGTTATGAAATCATTGCAGGTGAACGTCGTTTCCGAGCAGCTAAAGAAGCAGGTTTAGAAACCATTCCTGTTATTGTTAAAGAATTGAATGATCAGAAGATGATGGAGTTAGCTCTTCTGGAGAATTTACAACGTGAAAATTTAACACCAATTGAAGAAGCTCAAGCATATGTTAATTTAATGAAATCATATGAATTAACACAAGAGGATTTATCCAAGAAACTCGGTAAAAGCAGACCACATATTGCTAATCAAGTTAGATTACTGCAATTACCTGCACAAGTAACAGCGATGATTAATAATGGTGAATTATCGATGGGACATGGTCGTGCACTATTGGGATTAAAGGAAAAGGATAAACTAACAAGTGTTATTCAAAAAATAACGAAAGAAAATTTAAATGTTAGACAAGTTGAGTTGCTTATTCAACAATTAAATGATCATAAACCTCAAACGACAAAGCGTAAAGAAAAGAAAGATCTATTTATTACAGAACATGAAAACAGATTACGTGATTTTTTAGGAACGAGTGTTAAGATTCAAAGAGGTAAGAAAAAAGGGAAGATTGAAATTGAATTTTTCAATAACGAAGACCTTGATCGAATCATTGAAATGTTAAAGAAATAGTAAGCCGTTTAATGATCATGGATTTAATCTTATTACTGGATTTATCACAGATAACCGTCCGTAAAACTCCCACTGATTGAAGTTTCGTTTTATGCGAAACCTCAGCAAATGAAACAATTCATTATTGCGACAGGCTACAGAGCATAGTCCAGTTTTTTTATGAGTTGACCTTCTATAGATGTTCCACGTGGAACATCTATAGAAATTAACTAACAGTTTCCCCGATTAGAAAAGAAGTTATGTAAGTAATAATTAATCGAAAATCCGATAAACAGTTAACAGAAGGTAAAATTAATGAGATAACCATTTAAAGAGAGCATCATATCAATTATTAAATAAAAAATGAATCCCATCACTTGAAGAGACGAGTTAATGCATTCATTTTCAATCCCTTACTAAGATTCAAAATAACGATCGAGTTTTCTAAATTCCTTAGCTGCTCGATAATTTGGAGTATCATGGTGCATATTCATGTAAATCATACGTTTATGTCCAATAGCATAACCTACCACACTACCAACGACTGCAGATCCACCAACCTGTAAACCAACCATTTCAATCAGCATCACAGCAGCAGCTATGGGTACATTAGCAATACTAGCTAAGCTAGCAGCCATACCTGAAATGACTAGGGCGTTATTTAAACCACTGTTTGCAACAGTAAGAAAATTACTTAAAATACCACCTGATACTGCACCAATGAATAAAGCAGGAATAACAAGACCTGCACTTCCACGAAAGCCAATTGTGAATGAACTAGCTAACATTTTAGCTAATAAAATCATAATTAAGAATGATGTTTCAAATGAGTGATCAATTATATGCTGAATAAATCCTGTTCCGGTACCACCTACGTCTGGAAAGAAGATTAATAAAAAACCTGTCAATCCACCACCTAAAACAGGTAGATAATGCTGTATGCCACGCTTATAAAGCCAATCACCAATATGCTCTATTTTGTGAAACAATTTCATAAACCAAACGGATGCATATCCAGCAAGGACACCAGCTAATATATAGTAAAAAATATTAGCTGGATTGGTGAGATAATCTGACATTGAAAACATAGGTGTTGCACTGCCAAATGTACTATATACAATAAAACCAACCGTTGATGATAAAATCGCTGGAAACATATCATTATAGTGCAAGGACGATTTATAAAGTAATTCAGTTACAAAAATTCCACCACCAAGTGGTGATCGGAAAATGGCCCCAATCGCACCCGCAGCACCACAAATGGTTAAGATACGTTTGTCTTCTTTATCTAACAAACGATGGAAAAAGGGAAGCTTGATAAAAAAATTCGCTGAGCTCCCACCCATGAGTAACATAGGACCTTCTACGCCGCCGCTTCCAGAAAAACCGATTGTAGCAGATGTTGCTAATAACTTTGTTAACCACGTTCGTTGCGAAATACTTCCTTGATCTAGATTAACTGCGTCAATATATTTTGGGGATCCAGAGCCGGGTATATTCTTATCTAACTTAAATAAACAAGTTACAACTATACCACCAATCATGGGAGCAATCCAAACAGGAACACGTTGCCCGATGAAAGAAACTGAATCAATGGCTGCATTTAGAACTAAAGCAGATATACCACCACAAATACCAACTATTGTAGCGAGAAACATCCATTTGCACATAAAATTATTAAAATATTTGTTTATTAATCGCATATATATTAAGCTCCTCTCTGCCAGAGACTACTATTTCATTGAATAATGAAATTAGTTAGAAATCATTTTAACATAGAATAATTTCTGTGAGTTATTTTTTATTTACTGTGCTAGATTTTTTAAGATGCGTATCATTATCATTTATAAAAACTTCAATTTTCTCATCTGAATTTTCATGCTTAGTCAAGATGATCTAAGAGTTGATCGACGATTAAGTATCAATGTTGACTTTGTAGCTAGATTTTTCGATTGCCAACCCTCTACTTTCGATTGAGATCCGCAGGTGAGCTATGCTTCGCTTTCCTGAAGGTAGGTTAAGTTCGCCACGTCCTGTAGCTCTCAATCTCCGTGAAAAGCGAGCCCATTACTTTTTGGAACGAAGTAGCTTTTTATATGTGTAAGAACATCGAGCCAAACCTCCGTGCAACAAGTCAATCTGGCTATTGAATGATTGGTCTTATAAATATACTAGCAAGGGAGAATGACTGATTTTAGTGTGAGAAAGTTGAGTCAAAACTAAATGTAAAATCCATTAAAGTGTTTGATTTAAAGCGTTATGGTTAATAAAAAAACCATTTGAAATCCTATCTGGATTTCAAACGGTTATAGATTCTCTGAATGTGAAAGTTTCACTAAGGTATCATAATATCCTTTTAGGAGGAATTAGTCCCGATTCAGAGCAATTAGCAATTGTTAAATCTATTAAAGTAATATGAATGTTAATGTCAATATAGAGTGTTATTCTTTAACCTAGGAAGATTATTTATAAAAATCACACTAAAAGGTGATGAGCTAGTTAGCGTGATGCCTCTGTTTTATTAAAGTAAAGATGTTCTGAATAAAACAAAGCACGGGAAATAATTTCTGCTTGTTCAATGACAATATGCAGACGTGTATTTTGAAGGGTTAAAAAATCAACAGGAGAAGTTGCATTTACAATTCCAGTTAAATGAAGATGTCCGACTTCTGGTAATTCTTTTTTTAAAGCTAGACCAGGCTTAAGTGCGCCGATACTCGCTTTGATATGACCTATTGAACTAGCTTTGCCTAAACATGCATCAATAGCGATAACAAAAGCATTTGGATGTTGCTGTTTAATTTGCCTAAGTTGTTTTTTTAAATTGAGGGCATGGACTGGATTTTTAAGTGTCCCATATACCGAATAGTTTGATTGTTTACGTTTTGTTAATAATGAACCGGTGATGGGTCCTAGGGCGTCTCCGGTTGATCGATCAGAGCCAACACATACAATGACGATGTCTGTTAGCTGATTAGGCAGCCATTGGAAAATAAAATGACCAATCTTTTGTGAGACGAATTGCTCTTCATAATACAAGCTCAATTTTGTCGGACGAGATTGAGCTTGATTAGTTAATTTCATAGTTTGTATACCTCCATCATATTTTTATTAGTATACGATTCATAATCAATTTCTATACGTAAAAAATGGAGGATAGCTAATGAAAAAAAGTATGCAGTGGAGTTTTTTAATTGTCGGTGCTGTTATTGGAGCAGGGTATGCTTCAGGACGAGAGATATGGCTTTTTTTCGGACCGAACAGTGGACGAGCTATTTTATTATTTTCGCTAGTATTTGCTGTCAGTAGCTATGGTATTCTGTCGATCAGCTATCGACATCGAACCAATCATTATAAACCCGTTTTACAATCGATAGTCGGTAAAACAGCTAGTTACTTTTATGATTGGATGATGATCATTTATTTAATTTTCACAACAATTATTATGATTGCCGGAAGCGGTGTCACATTTGAAGTTTATCAGGTACCCAAATGGTTTGGTATCTTATTTATTGTTTTTATGCTTATTTGGGCATTCAGCTATAGTCTCGATCAAGTGATAAACATCAATACAATAATTATTCCGGTATTACTTAGTATTTTATTTATTATATTATTCATCTTTATTAATAAACAACCAGATTTAGAGCAAACTTCTGTGTTAAGTCCAAACTATCTCAAAGCAGTATCCTTTACATCAGTCAATGTTTTACCGATTATTTCGGTATTAGGTGCGGTGGGCCATAAGATAAGCTCAAAAACTGAAATTATTTTAACTAGTATTATCAGTGCAACCATTTTAGGTGTGTTATCATGGGTTTACAATCACAGTTTAACCTTAATCGAGACTGAAATTGATTTATATGAAATGCCGATTTACGGAATACTAGTTCATTTTCCGAATTTGGTATTGATAGTGATAACCGTTATCTTATGGATAGCGATATACACAACAGCAATTGGATCGATGTTGGGCTTAATTTCACGAATTCAAACAGTAATTCATTTAAGCCAGTTAAAAATAGCTGTTTTATTAGTCTTGCTAATAACACCATTATCGTTTGTAGGATTTCAATTTTTAGTTGAACTTATTTATCCACTATATGGTTTATTAAACTTGTATATTTTATTTAGATTAATGATTTATCCTCTTCAAAACATGTTTAAGGAAAAAATGATAAAATAGAGATAACGATAATTACTTTTAGACGGGAGTTTATTTAAATTGAAAAAGGATTATAAGCTTAATGACTATGTTGAAATGAAAAAAACCCACCCTTGTGGGGAAAATAGATGGAAGATTATTCGGATGGGCATGGATATTCGGATTAAATGTCAAGGCTGTGGCCACAGTGTTTTAATACCACGTAGGAAATTTGAAAAAAGTTTTAAAAAAGTAATTCAATCAACTGATTGAAGCAAAGCTAACTTTAAATCTGAGGAATGCATATGGTGCCCCGTAATAAGTATTATACAGCTAACAATATAGCTAAAAGATGGCTATAAACGGTTCAAGTTTTAAGATGGAAATCCATGGTTCGCTCAAAATAAAACGAAACTTCAATCAGTGGGAGCTAGGGGAACGCAGATTAAAACCGTTACCTCCTGGGACTGGGACTGGGACTGCGGTTACTCGTCCCACCGTAAAGATTTGCGGTTACTCGCCCCATCGAAACCCATTGTTGCCCCGAGTTTTACGAACAGTTAGCTGTGATAAAATAAAAAGTTTCACGTGGAACAATTTAAAAAAACAGCATGTAACAGCCCTGTAATTTTGAAAAAAACAAGCTTACAGGGCATAATACTATGATTTGACTAATTAGTATTCAAGTATTATTAACTTGAGTTTTAGTCTAGCGAAAATTATAATGGAAAAGAAGTAACGTTCATTTGAGCGGGGAATATCATTAAGGAGTGGAATATTGAATGGCATTGACAGCAGGAATTGTTGGCTTACCGAATGTCGGGAAATCGACATTATTTAACGCAATCACACAAGCAGGTGCAGAGTCAGCAAACTATCCGTTTTGTACAATCGATCCAAACGTTGGGATTGTAGAGGTACCTGACCATCGTTTGAATAAATTAACTGAATTAGTCAAACCGAAAAAAACAATACCAACGGCATTTGAGTTTACAGACATTGCAGGTATTGTAAAAGGAGCAAGCAAAGGGGAGGGATTAGGTAATCAGTTTCTCTCACATATCCGTCAAGTGGATGCAATATGTCATGTTGTT
Organism: Amphibacillus sp. Q70; assembly: GCF_052055485.1. GTDB lineage: Bacteria > Bacillota > Bacilli > Bacillales > Amphibacillaceae > Amphibacillus. The sequence continues at coordinate 1,130,249 of NZ_CP197171.1, forward strand.
CGTTGTTTTCAGGATGATAATATTACCCATGTATCCGGGAAGGTAGATCCAATTTCAGATATTGAAACAATTAACCTTGAGTTGATCTTATCTGATCTTGAAACCATCCTAAAACGAATTGATCGTGTTGAAAAATTAGCACGTCAAAAGGACAAAGAGGCTATCTTTGAATTTGAGATATTATCAAAGTTAAGAGATGCCTTTGAAAATGAGCAGCCAGCTCGTTCCCTTGAATTTACTGATGAACAACAAAAATATGCTAAAGGGTTACATCTATTAACGCAAAAACCAGTTCTATATGTAGCGAATGTTGCTGAAGATGAAATATTGCAAGCTGGTCAGAATCCAAATGTCCAAAAAGTGCGTGAGTATGCAGATAAGGAAAACGCAGAGGTTGTTGTGATTAGTGCAAAAGTAGAATCTGAAATTGCAGAATTAGATGGCGAAGAGAAAGAAATGTTTCTAGAAGAGTTAGGCATTCCAGAATCAGGTTTGGATCAATTGATTAGAGTAACATATCATCTATTAGGTTTAGCTACTTATTTCACAGCAGGAGAGCAAGAGGTAAGAGCATGGACCTTTAAAAAAGGGATAAAAGCGCCTCAAGCAGCAGGTATTATTCATACAGATTTTGAACGTGGGTTTATTCGAGCGGAAACAGTCTCCTATGATGATCTCCTAGATGCTCGTTCGATGGCTGTTGCGAGAGAAAGAGGAAAGGTTCGTTTAGAGGGGAAAGACTATTTAGTAAAAGACGGGGATGTTATTCACTTTCGTTTTAATGTCTAGATTTAGTACTGTTTGGAATCTAATCAGTAAAATAAATTCTTTTAACGCTTGCTTTAGCAGGCTTTGTTTGTTATAATTCTTGATTGTGAGTAATGAAAATTATTACTCCTTGTTCTTTGTTTTATCAAAGGACCGCTAAGACCAAAAGGAGGTGCATACGGATGAGAAATTATGAAATCATGTACATCATCCGCCCAAATATTGAAGATGAAGCTAAAACAAGTGTTGTAGAACGCTTCAACTCAATTCTTACTGATAATGGTGCGGAGATTACAAAAGTTGATGAAAAAGGCAAGAAACGTCTTGCATATGAAATCAATGATTTTCGCGATGGCTACTATGTTATCGTTAATTTCAAAGGAGATGAGAATGCGGTTAATGAATTTAATCGTTTAGCAAAATTCTCTGATGATATTATTCGCCATATGGCAATTCGCGAAGACGACCAATAATAGGGAGGGGTTCTCATGTTAAATCGTGTCGTATTAGTCGGCAGGTTAACGAAGGATCCAGACTTACGCTATACTGCAAGTGGTATTGCAGTAGCCAATTTTACCATAGCTGTAAATAGACCATTTTCTAATCAACAAGGCGATCGCGAGGCAGACTTTATTAATTGTGTGGTTTGGAGAAAGGCTGCTGAAAATTTAGCCAACTATATGAGCAAAGGTAGTCTCATTGGTGTTGATGGCCGGATTCAAACAAGATCTTACGATGGACAAGATGGGAAAAGGGTTTATGTTACAGAAGTTGTAGCTGATACTGTTCAATTTTTGGAAAGTAAAAATAGTAACAGAGGAGCTTCAACCGGTGGTGGCGGACAAGGGTCTGGAAGTTATCAATCTGAGCAACACCAGAACCAACAGCATATGCCAAGTCAAAATGAATCAAATCAACAACAAAGTAATATAAATGATAATTTAGAACCAATTGATATATCAGATGATGATTTACCATTTTAGTAAGTAAAGGAGTGTTTTAAATGGCACCTCGTCGCGGTGGACGTTCAAGACGTCGTAAAGTATGCTATTTCACATCAAATGGCATTACACACATTGACTACAAAGACGTTGATCTGTTGAGAAAGTTCGTTTCAGAACGTGGCAAAATTCTTCCACGTCGTGTAACAGGAACTTCAGCGAAATATCAACGTAAATTAACAAAAGCAATTAAACGTGCACGTCAAATGGCATTACTACCATTTACGGCTGAATAAATCATAACCCAAACAAAGCCTATTTTTTCTGTTTTAGACACAGGTTGTCTAGTACAGGGAAATCAGGCTTTTTTTATTGTGGGTCATTCACTGATATGGCATAAAAAAAGACTGGGCAGGGGTTTTCTCGATTTTTCTAACTAATTAACAACAAATCGACAGTTAATATTCATAAAAAACAGGTTTAGTATGATTGAAAAAAGGAATAATTAAAAATAATTAAATTTTCTTTGATCAAAGTGAAGCTTCAATCAGTAGAGGATTATCCTATTGCTAACTAGTCTATGATAAAGTTCAAATGAAAGAGAGGTTGATGTTATGTTATTTGAGTTAATGAGAAAAAGAGAAGGCGTATATAATGAAGATAGGAAGGAGCGAACGGAAAATCGTCCAATAGAAGAAGCTACGGTCCCAGAGTACCTCGTATTTCCGCTAGCCATGCATATTGGCGCACCAGCCGAGCCTACTGTTGAGAAAGGTGATAAAGTAAAAGTTGGCACATTAATCGCTGAAAAAGCTGGCTTTATTTCTGCTAATGTTCATTCATCCATATCAGGAGAAGTTATTGATATTTCCGATCAGCCTACAATCAAAGGAATCGCACCATGCATTACCATCAAAAATGACTACAAAGACCTTGAAGAACCCCCATTATACAGTGAAGATGAAGAACTATCTGTAGACCAGATGATAGAAATAATAGAGAAAGCAGGTGTAGTTGGGATGGGTGGCGCTACCTTCCCCACATCTGTAAAATTATCTCCACCAGCTGAAAAAACAATTGATACTTTAATTATTAATGGGGCTGAGTGTGAGCCTTATTCGACCGCAGATCATCGTTTAATGGTTGATCATGCTAAGGAGCTCATAGATGGAGTGCGAATTCTAGTAGATATTTTATCTGTTGGCACGGTTCACATAGCATTAGAAAGCAACACACATGATAGTGTTGAAGAGATGAAAAAAATATTAGATAAAGTAGATCACATTAATATCGTTGAGCTCGAAACAATTTACCCACAAGGATCTGAGAAAAACCTAATCAAAAAGCTAACAGATAGAGAAGTTCCAGCAGGTGGTCTACCAGTAGATGTACATACTGTTGTTGTAAGTGTTGCAACAACGTTAGCCATCTATGAAGCCATTCGATCAAGACGTCCAACGGTCAAAAGAATTACAACGATAACAGGTGAACCCATTCAAGAGCCAAAAAATCTTTTGGTGAGGGTGGGTACACCAATTAATCATTTAATTGAGGAATGCCAAGGGTTTCGCTCTAAACCAGGTAAGGTAATTCATGGAGGTCCCATGATGGGCATACCAATAAAATCAGGACGAATACCTGTGACTAAAGGAACCTCAGTGATTACTTTTTTAGAAAAGGAAGAAGCCGTTCGATCAGAACGTACCCCATGTATTCAATGTGCAGAATGTTTAAATGTATGTCCAGTTAGTTTGCAACCGATCCTAATTAGTCAAGCTTATGAGAATGGTGATATTGAAGAAGCCGAGAGGTTAGGCGCAATGGATTGCATTGATTGTGGCAATTGTTCATATATTTGTCCATCAAAAATCCCTCTGTTAGATAATATACGATCAGCCAAAAAAGAGATTCGTGCACGTCAGGAGGAGCAATGATGGGAGATGGCCAATTATTCATATCAGAAAAAGTGTTGACGACACCTTCGCCACATCTATATTCTAAACGAACATCTTCATGGATTATGCAACAAGTCTTGATTGCACTCTTATTCCCAACTATTGCAGCGACTTATTTTTTTGGGTGGCGCGTTGTCTTAATGGTGGCAGTAGGTATTATTTCAAGTGTTGGATTTGAATACTTATATCAAAGGGTACGTGGATTCAATGTGACAATTTATGATTATAGTGCTGCTGTAACAGGGATGTTAATTGGACTTAGTCTCCCTGTTACAGCACCGATCTGGAGTATTGTCTTGGGTAGTGCATTTGCGATTTTAGTCATTAAGCAGTTACCCGGCGGTATTGGTAGAAATGCGTTTAACCCAGCAGTTGCAGCACGTGTGATGTTAAAAGTGTTTTTTACACCTTGGATTACTAATTGGGTAACACCAGAGCCAGATGTTGTCGCGACGGCAACCCCGTTAGAGTACATTGGTCATCATTCAACAACAGTCTCTAATGAGGTTCCTAGCTTATGGGATTTATTTATTGGTACGGGCTTAGGAGGAAATGTTGGTGAAACCTCGAAGTTAGCCATTATTATTGGTCTGATCTATTTAGTGATTAGGGGCATTATAAATATTAAAATTCCATTATTATATGTCCTAACCGTTGCAGTAATAACTGCTATTTATGGGGATTTTAGCTTTATCTACATGATGACCCATGTTTTGAGTGGTACATTATTGTTTGCTGCTACTTATATGGCAACAGATTATAGTTCAGGTGCATTAACCCCTGATGGAAAAACAATATTTGCGATCGGATGTGGTATTTTAACAGCAGCCATTCGAATCATATTTGATTTTCCTGGCGGAGTCGGCTTTGCTATTTTGATTATGAATGGACTGGCTCCATTAATTGATAAACATTTTGCTCCAAGAATTTATGGTCATAAAAAAAGACCGGTACAGGAAAATTCCTGATCAGCTAAAATGCTAATCAGCTAGGATGACTAAAAGTCGTCGAAAAAATGTTGACATTTATTTAAAACATGCTATTATAAATAAAAATTCTAAATTATTAGAAAATATCCCAAAGACAATGATGAAGACATGTTTGTTGATACAAAAGGATTAGAGAGCTGGTGGGTGGTGCAAACCAGTATTTTGGTTAACAAATTCCACTTCTAAGTCTTTAAGCTGAACATTCAGTAAGCTTAAACGTTCATGTACGTTACACATTTGACCAATAAGAGCTGATTTAATTGAATCAGTAAAATTAGGGTGGTACCGCGAAGATAATAACAATAACTTTTCGCCCCTTACGATTTAACGTAGAGGGCGGGAAGTTTTTTAATTTCTCTTGAAGGGGGCATAGCAGGTTGGGTTACTCAAGCTGAATTACTTTTTAAAATGAATAATAATTATAAGGGGAATGATTAAATGACTTATCGAGTATTAGTAAGTGATCCTCTCAGTGAAGATGGCATTTATCCATTAAGAGATGCTGAAAACATTGAAGTGGATATAATAACGGATTTAACACCTAAGCAATTAACTGAGAAAATTGTTGACTATGATGCGTTATTAGTTCGTAGCCAAACAACGGTAACGAGGGAAATTATTGAAGCAGGTAAACAATTAAAAATTATCGGTCGTGCGGGTGTTGGTGTGGATAATATTGATCTTGAAGCAGCAACGGAAAATGGGGTTGTTGTTGTCAATGCTCCTGATGGCAATACGAATTCAGCTGCTGAACATACCATTGCCATGTTGATGGCTTTAGCAAGGAAAATTCCACAAGCTTATTATGCCTTAAAACAGCAAAAATGGGATCGTAAAACCCATGTAGGTGTTGAATTAAAAGGAAAAACCCTAGGGGTGATTGGCTTAGGGCGAATTGGTCGGGAGGTTGCTTTAAGAGGAAAAGGTCAGCGGATGAATGTGATTGCCTATGACCCATTTTTAACAACAGATAAAGCTGAACATTTAGGAATTAAACAAGGAACTGTTGAGGAAGTTGTAGAAGCGGCTGATTTCTTAACGATACACACACCATTATTAAAAGAAACCAAATATCTTATTAATAAAGAAATGATTGCTCGAATGAAAACAGGGGTTCAAATCATTAATTGTGCTCGTGGAGGTATCATCGATGAAGAAGCACTACACCAAGCAATTGTCGATGGAAAGGTTGCGGGTGCTGCTCTTGATGTTTTTGAACAAGAGCCGGCAACAGATAATAGATTACTTGAGCTTCCACAAGTGATTGCCACACCGCATTTAGGAGCAAGTACAGTTGAAGCACAAGAAAGTGTTGCTATCGATGTTAGCCATGATGTTGTTCGATTATTAAATGGTGATTTAGTTAAGAATCCTGTCAATATGCCATCCGTTCCAAAAGATATTATGAAGCAAATTGAGCCGTATTTCTATCTAGCCGAAAAACTAGGTTTGTTCTTAACCCACCTTACAGATGAAGTGATTGAGCAGATTAATATTTCCTATTCCGGTGAGCTGCATGATGTTGAAGTCGGTCCAATTACGCGAAATACAGTCAAAGGTTTATTAAAATATCACTTTGGTGATCATATTAATGATGTCAATGCCGCTTACCTAGCAGAGCAACAAGGCCTTGTTATAAATGAGCACAAAACGAGTCATACCAAAGGATTTACAAATTTAATAAAAGTAGAAATTAAAACAAAATCAGGCACAAAGGCGGTCGCAGGGACTTTATTAAAAGGATTGGGTCCGCGAATTGTTCAAGTAGAGAATTATAGTGTCGATCTAGCTCCAGAAGGTCATCTTATTCTGATTCGACATAAAGATCAACCGGGTGCAATCGGAAGAGTGGGATCTCAACTCGCTAAGAAGAATATTAATATTGCAACCATGCAGGTTGGGCGTGCTGATATTGGAGGAGCTGCAATCATGCTTTTAACAGTTGATGTAAAAGTAATGGATGAAGACTTGCAAATCCTTGTTGATTTAGAAGATATTTATCAAGTAAATGCAATCGAGATTTAAATATAAGATGAAAGTAAGGGCTGTTACACAAAAGATAAGTTGTGTAACAGCTTTTTTCTATCAAAAAACAAGGGATCACACACTTTCTAGTGAATGTTCATCTCATCTGCGGAGGGGGGCCCTCTATATCCATATTCTATTTGTTTATGAATAAATCTTTTTGTTCCACCCTCTTGATCGATTACTTTTCTTAACCTGACAGCATTGGTGTCTAGTCGTTCTAAAAAACCACGACTTGCGTTTCGCGGGGATTGATGCTTACGGAAAGTGGAACATACCTCACCTGTGATCATTTCCCTTATATCCATATCGTGTTTGTTTGTATCTAGAATAACTTTTTGTTCTAGTCTCTTTATTTTTAGATCGTCTGTGTACGAATATTAGCTTTTTCCTTTCGAAAGTTATATCTTAATCGAATTAAAAATCCGACAGCTGCACTCGTTAAACCAATTGAAATACCGAGCCATAATCCAAAGGGACCTAGATTTGTCATTGTAGCTAATAGATATCCTGTTGGTAAACCAAGTATCCAATAGGAAGTAAAGGCAATAAAAAATGGTATTTTCACATCTTTATAACCACGTAAAACTCCTTGCAATCCAGCTTGTATAGCATCAGAAAGCTGATAAAGTATCGTTATTAAAAAGAGCTGAGCTGCTAGCTGAATGGCTTCAGCATCGTTTGAGTATAACCGAGCGATATGTTCGCGAAAGAAAAAGATGAAAATAGCAGTAATACTCAATGCACCGACACCGCCTAGCACACCTAAAAAACTATATTGTTTAGCAGCATCTATTCGTTTGCCACCCACAGAATAACCAACGACAATTGTTAATGCCATCGAGACAGATAGAGGAAGCATAAAAATTAATGATGAAAAACTGATTACAATTTGATTGGCTGCGATCATTGCCGTTGAAAACATGATGCCAATTATTAAGGTAACAACAGAAAAAATGCTGGATTCAAAGAAAATGGACAGACCGATTGGGATTCCAATTGTAAGTTGTTCTTTCCATGCTTTAAATGATGGCTTGACCCATTGAACAAATAGCTGGTAATGTCTAACTGTATTAAGTTTAAATGTCATAACTATACTCAAGATAAGAATAATACAATACGTTAGAGCTGTTGCATAACCTGCCCCAATCCCACCAAGTTCTGGTAAACCCAACTTTCCAAAAATTAAACAGTAGTTTAACCCAACATTAAATGGTACAGCAAGTACTGTAATCAACATTGAAATACGAGTAAATCCTTGAGCGTCATAGAAGTTCCTTAAAACATTTGATATAAATAACGGAATAATTCCAGTTGAAAGTCCAAGTAAATAATGTAAGGCGATATGTTTAACTTCAGGATCTAAATCCATTAAATTAAGTATTGGTGATAGAGCAAAGGTGCCAACTAAAATAATCAATCCAGCAATGACCGTCGCTAAATAGATCGCTTGTGTAACCGTGTAATGAATGCGATCTTTTTGACCTCGTCCTAAGTATTGAGCGATGATTGGAGTGACTGCTAGCAGAATGCCATTCATCCCTGTAAAAACAGGTGACCAAAGGCTCGCACCAATGGCTACACCAGCCAAGTCTTCTGTTCCAACTCGTCCAGCCATAATGGTATCGACTAAGTTCATCAACGACAAACTTATTTGTGTGATCATTATAGGCCATAAGATTTTTAAGAATAACTTTATTTTTTCTTTTAATGTTTCTGCATGGTACATAATACTTTCCCCCTTAACTAGTTAATTGAACCTCTTAAGGTTCAATTTAAGTGTAGTCCTCAGTAAAATTGAAATAGGGGTCTGATTATATCCATGTTTAGCAAATAACTATTGTGCTTCATGTTTAATTTTAGCGATACTAAAGTTTAATTCGTCCCCCGGCTAATAAACATTCGTTAGAATATCTTAGCAAAGAAAGCTAAGAAAGACAATCTAAATATAGTGGGTAAAATCATTCGGCGATGACCTTACCCACTAATCTTAGTATATTTATTGTTCGCTAATCTTTTTGTTAGGCAGAGGGGGTCGATTCTGATTCAGATAAAAATATATAGTTTATTATAACAGCTAAAATTTACGTGCGAATTTCTGAATCTACACTTGAATTTTAGCTTTTATGCACAAAATATAAAATTTACGCTTGAATGCGGAGAAATAATCCATTTGAACCATCAAGCAACGAGACGTTATCTTTTAGAGAGTCGTATGAAAAATCTGTTGAAACATTTTTTCTTCCTTGTGCATCTCTCTCTTTTAATGAAGGTATTATGACAAGTTATCAATAATAGGTAGGATGTCAATAAGAGATGGCACTTCATATGTTGGCTTCACTTCTTTAGCGATTTTGTTGTGATGATTAATCCAAATATTTTTAATCCTTGTCCGATTTGCTCCAAGTATATCGGTCATTAAATTATCACCAATCATCATTACTTGATCGGCTGGTACATTTGCTTTTTCTAGGGCAAATTTAAATATTTTTGGGTCTGGTTTTCCATAACCAAATGCACCAGAAATAATGATAGAGTTCATATATTCAGAAATTTCAGGTGTGATAGCTAATTTAGTTTGTTGTAAAGATGGTGAGCCATTTGTTAATAGTAAAAGTTGATATTTTGTCTTTAATTGATCTAATACTGAATAGGTATCTGAATAGACAAAAGGATGCTTTTTTCGTTCGATAATAAATTGTTCAGCTAGTTTTTTACCTAGCTGTCTATCTTCTATTCCACAAGCTTTTAAGCCATTTGTCCAAGCATCCACTCGATATTCCGGCATCAGTTGATGCATTTTCTGAAAATCATCACCCTCATCATCAAAGGTTCCCCATAACCCTTCAAAAGGATTAATACCAATCATTTGCGTAAATGGATAGGTTGAATAATTTTGATATAATTTAGTAGCTTCAATTCGAACAGCTTTTTCAAGTTTTTCAGGATTGAGGTTCGAAACACTTTTACAAGTGGCTTCAAAAGCCTTTTTGATACTTTGCTTATCCCATAATAGCGTATCATCTAAATCAAAAAAAATCGTCGTAATCATTAAAGTTCTCCTTTATGACGTGATTATGCTCATTATAACAAGGAATCGTGATAAAAAGAAATGCTATTATGTCACTCATACCTCAGCATGGGTGCATCCAGCCTTTTTTATTATCATAAATAACATCGTTTTATCAATGAAAGTTAAAAAGTTAGACAATTGAATTGTTTGTTTTTTTCCACTGATCTAGCTATAATAATTAGTATATCTTTAGATATACTAAGATTCTAATGGATCGAAGTCAATGCGTTTATAACATGTTGATAAATCATAACACTTAATGATCGAGGCACAGCGTCAATGCTGTGCTTTTTCTCACATTAAGAATATATTAAATTTTAGTTAAGCAATAAATTTGAGAGTGCATAATTTCTTATGCCCAAGGAATTAGAGAAATGAACACAGGTATGCTCGTCGAATGTTACAAAATGACTCAAGATTGTCATGTCAATTAAGAAAGCAACATGGAGTCTATTCAAAAAGCATTAATGAAATAATCCATGGGTTGTCTAATGAAAAGTTATTTTACAAATAATGAGGTGTAGTTGATGCAAAATCAAAAAAACAAAATAATTAGAGAAGGTCTCATCTTTGGAGCCATTTTTGTTGCTCTATTGTTACTCACAATGTTTATTCCATCGATAGAGCTCGTTACGCTGTTTATCCTGCCAATTCCAGTTGCAATCTACGGTTATCGCTACGGTTGGAAAGTTTCAGCTTTGCTAGGGTTGATTATCCTTTTATCTATTTCGGTCTTTGCTTTTTATTTCTTTGTTATCTCGCTTCCTTTAGCGTTGATAGCTATATTAGCAGGAGCTTTTATTGGCGAATCCATAAAAAATCAACGACATCCTTATGAAACATGGAGTCGTGGTACAATTGGTTTTGCGCTAGGATTCCTAGTTTTAATCTTGATTGTTGAGTGGCTTTCAGATGTTAGTCTCGCCACAGAGTATCAGCTAATGATTCAAGAATCTTTAGGTTCCACACAATTACTATTAGAGCGAGCAGGGATTGATCTAACAACGGAAGATATCAGCATGATTGAACGCCAGATGATGGTGTTATTAGACTTAATCCCATCTATTTTAATTATCGTATCCATGATTTATGGCTTTATTACGCAATGGTTGACCCATAAAGTTTTAAATAAATCAGATCATACCCAATTATCATTTCCTGCTTTTCGTTTGTTTCAACTGCCTAAAATAGTTTTATGGATTTACTTTATTGTTATTATTCTTTCATGGTTTGATTTTGAAAGTATGTTAATGATAGACACAATTATCCTTAATGCTTCAGTGATTCTTGGTATTCTTTTTTCAATTCAAGGTTTTTCCTTTATTTTATATTTCTTAGCTAAAAAGAAGCAACCAACGTTTGTTTCAGTACTTGTTATTATCTTTTGTCTATTATTTTTACCTGTAGGGATGTATCTAACAAGAATCTTAGGTATAATTGATGTAGGTTTTATGCTAAGAAAGAGAATAATCTGATCTGATTCGTGTAAGCCAATTAGGAGTTGACAGCAATGCGTAATTTATTCAAAAAATATGACCCAAGTTTTCATCTTTTTTATACTTATTTAATTGCTTTTATTTTACTAGGATTTACTTGGTTTCTGCAGTGGATTTTGGGTCTTATCATGTCAATATTACTGGGAATTGCCCTATATTACACGATTCGACAAGAACAAAAAGAGACAGTTGAACAAGAGCAATATATTAGGACTCTCTCCCATCGAGTTAGGAAAGTGGGTGAAGAAGCCTTATTAGAAATGCCAGTCGGTATTGTTCTTTATAGTGAAGATTTCAAAGTTGAATGGACAAACTCATATTTAAATCAATTCGCTGAAGAGAATACTTTGGTTGGTAAGTCTCTAGATATTTTCTCGGAGAAACTAAAAAAGGCAATTAAAGAAGATGATCATAGTGTCAGTTTTTATATGCAAACTCGCCATTTTCATGTAACGATCAAAAAAGAAGAACGATTATTATATTTTCTTGATCAAACAAAACAAGTTGAGATTCAAAATGATTATGATAATCATCAGTCCGTGATTGGAATTATTTTTCTAGATAATTATGATGAGATTACTCAAACGATGGATGATACGGCAAAAAGTCAAGTCAATTCTCGTGTCACTTCAATCTTGAATCAATGGTCACATCAATATGGAATTTATTTAAAACGAACCTCACAAGATCGGTTTCTAGCCGTTATGAACCAAAAGATTTTGGCTCAATTAGAACAAGCAAAATTTGAAATTCTTGATGAAGTTCGTGAGCTGGTCTCAGATAATAAAAACATCCCACTGACCATTAGCTTTGGAATTGGTTTAGGCGGTGATTCCTTACCCTTGATGGGGGAATGGGCCCAATCTAGTCTTGATTTGGCCTTGGGACGTGGTGGTGATCAAGTTGTTATCAAGAATGAAGAAGGAAAGGTACGATTTTTTGGTGGCAAAACTAATCCGATGGAAAAGCGAACGCGAGTTAGGGCTCGTGTGATTTCGGATGCTTTAAAGCAACTGATGCAAGAAAGTGAACAAATATTTATTATGGGGCATAAATCACCAGACATGGACTCGATTGGAGCAGCCATTGGTGTTCTCAAAATAGCATTAATGAACGATGTAGATGCCTTTATCGTTATTGATAAGAAGGATTTAGCTTTGGGGGTCGACCGCTTAGTAACAGAAATAAATCAGACAGAACTGAGCGAACATTTAATCACTCCAGAAACTGCACTTGAAATGGTAACGAAGTCCTCGTTGACTGTTGTTGTTGATACACATATGCCGTCACTTGTCGCTGAAGGAAAGCTCTTATCAAAAACGGAACATGTTGTTGTGGTTGATCATCATCGACGAGGGGAAGAATTTATTGATAATCCAACGTTAGTCTATATGGAACCCTATGCATCTTCGACGGCTGAATTAGTGACTGAGCTCATTGAGTATCAGTCGCCATCTCTTAAATTAAATCGCTTAGAAGCAACGGCTTTATTAGCGGGTATCGTTGTTGATACAAAAAGCTTTACCTTTCGGTCAGGATCGAGGACTTTTGATGCAGCTTCATATTTGCGTTCAAAGGGTGCCGATACAATTTTGGTCCAAAGCTTTTTAGAAGAAGACTTAGATACTTATATCATGCGAAGCCATTTAATTGAAAGAACGATTATTCACAAAGATAATATTGCTATTGCACGAGCGGATCCTGGTCAAGTCTTTGGAGCAGTAGCGATTGCACAAACTGCTGATACATTATTAACCATGAAGAATATCGATGCTTCTTTTGTTATTTCAGAACGTTCTGATGGTCGGGTTGGAATTAGTGCCCGTTCAATTGGAGATGTTAATGTTCAATTGATAATGGAACAAATGAATGGTGGCGGTCATTTAACCAATGCTGCTACACAATTAAGCGATATGTCAATTCAACAAGCTTATGAACAACTGATTGAAATTATTGATCAATCCATTGAGGGAGGAGACGAATAAATGAAAGTTATTTTTACAAAGGATGTTAAAGGCAAAGGAAAAAAAGGCGAAGTTAAAAATGTTTCTGAAGGCTATGCGCGCAACTATTTATTAAAAAATAACCTAGCCATTGAGGCGACACCAGGAAACTTAAAAGGGCTGGAAGCTAAAAAGAAAAAAGCACAGAGAAAAGAGCAAGAAGTTGTTGAAGAAGCAAAGCAATTAAAGGAAACATTTGCTAATCTTGAGGTTAAAGTAAAAACAAAAGCCGGTGATAATGGTCGTTTGTTCGGCTCAATTACCAGTAAGAATATAGCCGATGAGTTAGAAAAAAATCATCAGATAAAAATAGATAAAAGAAAAATTGAGTTAAAACAACCAATTCGCTCATTAGGTTATACAAACATTCCAGTGAAATTACATCCAGAAGTTACAGGGGAAATAAAAGTACATGTTGTAGAGGCTTAATGAGGAGGAGGGTTTTAAACCCTCTTCTTTTATACGATTAAGGAGAATAAGGTCTTACCGTTGATCGTATAAGAAAAAAAGCTTTCATTAGGGGTAAAAGCAAGTCTTTTAAATAGTAGGAGAAGGAGGAGCCTTTTATGAGTGATGTGTGGGAAGAACAGCGAACACCTCCTCACAATATTGAAGCTGAGCAAGCGGTTATAGGGGCTATTTTTCTTGAACCTGATGCGATGTCAACAGCGTCTGAATATCTACAATCACAAGACTTCTATCGGGCAGCACATCAGCGAATTTTCCAAGTGATGATGCAATTAACCGATCAGGGAGAGCCGATTGATTTAGTTACTGTTTCAACGGCTTTGGCAGATGCTAAGTTATTGGAGGAGATTGGCGGGGTATCTTACTTAACAGAATTAGCTAATGCAGTACCAACCGCAGCAAATATTGGTTATTATACAAAGATTGTTGAAGAGAAGGCGATACTTCGCCGCTTAATTTCAACCGCAACGAATATTGTGACTGAGAGCTTTTCTAAAGAGGATGAAGTTGAAGAAGTCATTGGTAATGCTGAAAAGAATATTCTAGAAGTAAGTAACCGTCGGAATGCAGGAGCATTTAAAAATATTAAAGATGTTTTAATCGATGTCTATGATAATATTGAAAAATTACATCAGCACGATGGAGATGTGACAGGAATCCCAACAGGGTTTCGAGACCTTGATCAAATTACTTCTGGGTTTCAGCCCAATGATTTGATTATTGTAGCTGCTCGGCCTTCTGTTGGTAAAACAGCTTTTGCATTAAATATTGCCCAAAATGTCGCAACAAAAACAGATGAGAATGTTGCTGTTTTTAGTTTGGAGATGGGTGCAGATCAACTGGTCAATCGGATGCTGTGTGCAGAGGGGAATATTGACGCACAACGCTTAAGAACAGGGCACCTTGAAGCGGATGATTGGGGAAAATTAACGATGGCGATGGGGAGCTTGTCAAATGCAGGCATTTTTATTGATGACTCACCAGGTATACGCGTTAATGAAATTCGTTCAAAATGCCGTCGACTAAAGCAAGAACATGGTCTAAGTATGGTTTTTATTGATTACTTACAATTAATTCAAGGGAGTACGGCTAGCGCAAAAGAGAATCGTCAGCAAGAGGTATCAGAGATTTCCCGTTCCTTAAAAGCATTGGCTAGAGAATTGAATATCCCTGTTATTGCTTTATCACAGCTTTCTCGTGGCGTTGAATCTCGTCAAGATAAGCGACCGATGATGTCTGACTTGAGGGAATCTGGAAGTATTGAGCAAGATGCTGATATCGTAGGCTTCTTATATCGAGATGATTATTATGATAAAGAATCAGAAAAACAAAATATTATAGAAATTATCATTTCAAAGCAGCGGAATGGTCCAGTAGGGACTGTAGAGCTTGCCTTTGTTAAAGAGTATAATAAATTTGTTGATTTAGATCACCGTTACGATGATGCAGATGTACCCCCGGCTTAAGACTAAATCATTGTTTATGGAGGCTGTCATATCCAACTTCAGGGTATGGCAGCCTTATTACTTTTTGGTCGACTATTAAAGTTTCCCCCCCAAGCAAAGTATTTGTTGAATTATGTATAGTCACAGTCATTCTTCATATTAAAAGTTCATTTTGTCATACTTTTATAATAACTCAACTTTCGTATTTGAATTTTCAGTTTCAAGCAAGATAACTTAAGAGTAGACCTCCTATTAAGTATAAACGTTGACTTTATAAGGAGATTTTCAATTGATAACCTTATACTTTCGTTTTAGAAGCATAGATAAGCTATGTTCCGCTTTCTATAGGCGTGGAGATGTACAGGACGTAGGTTATGAAGACGTTGGAATTGAGGCTAAGAATAAGAAAACTACTTATTCTTACGGTGTCTCTCTTCTTAGGGGGTGACTCCAGCGGAAATAAGACAAGTAAAGCTTCGTCAGCGAAACATCGCACGAAGAAAATCGCCTTTTATTTTCGAGGATGAGTTGAAGATCCACTTTTGTAGCGTATTAGGCTACAAAAGTTAGCTGAAGGCAGGTTAAGTTCGCCACGTCCTGTGGCAGAGCTTTTGATGGGACGAGTAACCGCAGTCCCAACACCTGCATGATCTACGTCCTATAGACCTTCATCTCCGCGGAAAGCATCCACCTGTAGTGGAAAGCACCGAACTTCAATATTTGAATCTTAGCATGCTATTTATCATTATGAAATGGATTCACTTAATAGATTTTTTTAACCTGACAACAGTGCTGCGGTTACTCGTTCCACCGTAAAGATTTGTGATTACTCGCCCCATTGAACCCCGTTGTTGCCCCGAGTTTTCTAAATATTCCATCGGCAAAAGTCGAACAATAATTTATTGTTTCGTTTGAATGTTCGTAAAAATATTGACTTTTGATGTCTGGATTGGTAAACTGAACGTTGGAATAAGTTAATTATTCAGCTTTAGCTTGATCAATAGATTTATTATCTTTGTTAATTTTAGATATATCCTTATTTGTTTTAGGATATAGAAACTTAGCTAACAAGTGGGGTTAAGTTAACCCAAATATTCATGATTAAAGTATAAGAAAAACTAACGTATTCATGTCAGATACAAGGGAATGCTAGTTTTTCTAAAATAGAATGATGGAGGTACCAGTTATGTCATCAGTTGTAGTTGTTGGAACACAGTGGGGCGATGAAGGTAAAGGAAAGATTACCGATTATTTATCACAAAATGCGGAGGTTGTTGCCCGCTATCAAGGTGGGAATAATGCTGGCCATACGATTAAGTTTGACGAGGTTACTTATAAATTACACCTAATTCCTTCCGGTATTTTCTTTGAAGATAAAGTAAGTGTGTTAGGAAATGGAATGGTTATTGATCCAAAAGCAATTGTAGAGGAATTAGCATATTTGCATGATAAAAATGTCAATACCACAAACTTAAAAATTAGTAACCGAGCACATGTTATCTTGCCGTATCACTTAAAGTTGGATTTATTACAAGAAGAAGAAAAGGGTATCTATAAGATAGGAACAACGAAAAAGGGAATAGGCCCAGCTTATATGGATAAAGCAGCACGGGTAGGTATTCGGATCGTTGATCTATTAGATAAAGAAACCTTTCGGGAAAAATTAGAACAAAATTTGGCTGAAAAGAATCGCCTTTTTACAAAGGTTTATGAAGTAGATGAAATAAAAGTAGCAGATATTTTAGAAGAATATTATCAATATGGACAAGAAATCGCTAAATATGTTGTTGATACATCAGTTGTACTAAATGATGCTTTAGATCAAGGACGCCGTGTCTTATTTGAAGGGGCACAAGGTGTAATGCTTGATATTGATCAAGGAACATATCCATTTGTAACATCATCTAATCCAATTGCTGGAGGGGTAACGATTGGGTCTGGAGTAGGCCCATCAAAAATTAATCATGTGGTTGGTGTGTCTAAAGCCTATACAACACGTGTTGGTGATGGTCCATTTCCTACAGAGTTACATGATGAAGTAGGTGATCGGATTCGTAAGATTGGTAATGAATATGGGACGACAACAGGACGCCCCCGCCGAGTGGGTTGGTTTGATAGTGTCGTTGTTTCACATGCCCGTCGTGTCAGTGGGATTACGGATTTATCCTTGAATTCAATTGATGTTTTGACAGGAATCGAAACATTGAAAATTTGTGTCGCTTATAAATATAAAGGGAAAATTATTAAGGAATTTCCAGCTAGCTTAAAAGCGTTGGCTGAATGTGAACCTGTGTATGAAGAATTACCTGGTTGGACTGAGGATATTACTGGTGTCAAGAGTCTTGACGAATTACCAGCTAATGCGCGCCACTATTTAGAGCGTATTTCTCAACTAACACAAATACCTCTATCTATCTTTTCTGTCGGTCCTGACCGAACACAAACAAATGAAGTGCGAAACGTTTATCGGCTTAATTAACAAATCAAATAAAGCACGATCTAATGGTAAAGTTAACATTAGATCGTGTTTTTTTAGTCTATGCGTATGGTATTAGCTCCTGAAAAGTTAAGAAGAAACCTTTCTTTTAATTTAATCCATTTAATAGTCACCACAAAATGGAACCTATTATACGATTGTATTACATTATCGAATAAAGGGTTTAAAATAGAAGAAACTCTATGTTAATCTACCATAGATGATTAAAGTATCCATGCTAATTTGTTCAGGAGGATTTTACCATGCAAGGACGGACTAAGAACAGTTTAAATAGATTTAATCTATTACTAGCTAGTGGACTATTGTTGATACTAGTGTTAATTACCAGTTTAATTGTTTCCCAATCTCAAGTTGCTTATGCTAGCGGAGAAGATGAGGATGGTCTATTAACAATCCATCATGTTTATTTAGATGGTGAATATCTTGGACCTGTTGAAGATGAGTCGCTTGTTGAACAACACATTGTCGATCAAATAAAAGAAAAGAATCAGGCAGATGATACCTATACATATGGCTATGACCAAGAGCTTTTATTTGTTCCAGAACGTGTTTTTTCTACAGACATAAGTATCGATCAAGTGCTAGATAAACTTGATCAAGAGCTAGTCATTGATATCCAAGCAACAACTTTGCAACTCGGTGATAACACCTTAGGTCACTTTGTTTCAGAGGAAGAGGCTGAAGAAGCATTATTTGATTTTAAAAGCTTATATGTAGACGAAGAGATTTTAGAGCGTCTATCAGAGGAAGAGGATAAAGATAATGAGCTTGATATTGGAGAGTCTATAATAGTAGACGTTATGTTATCGGAAGAAGTTACACTTTCTAAATCAATTGTTTCAGAAGATGAGTTGTTAACAGTTAAAGAAGCGGTTAAGCTTTTAGAAAAAGGTACACTTGAGGATTTGATTCATGAAGTTTCACAAGGTGATACACTATATTCTGTCGCAGCAGAGTATGATCTAACTGAGGATAAGCTACTAGAATTAAATGAAGACTTAGATGCTGATGATATTTTACAATTAGAGCAAGAGCTTAATGTGACAGATTATGTTCCATTTGTGGACGTTATCGTTTATGAGGAAGAATTAGCAGAAGAAACGGTTAAATTTGAACAAAAAACGGAACAATCTGATGATCTTTACCGTGGCGAGACAGAGAAAAAACAAGAAGGTCAAGATGGAAAGAAAAAGGTTCATCGAGGCATTGAGAAGGTAAATGGTGAAACGGTTGATCGTGAAGTATTAGATGAGGAAGTACTTGAAGAAGTTCAAGATGAAATTACCATTGAAGGAACGAAAGTCATCCCTTCTAGAGGAGAAGGTGACTTTGATTGGCCGGCTTCTGGCGGTTATATTTCCAGTCCATACGGACCACGCTGGGGATCTTTTCATAAAGGCATTGACATTGCTGGTCCATCCAATCGAGATATTGTTGCTTCTGATAATGGAACAGTTGAGAAAGTCAGCAATGATGCAAACGGCTATGGAAATTATGTAGTGATCAATCATAATAATGGCTATAAAACATTATATGGTCATTTAGCAAGTACTTCAGTCAGCGTGGGCCAAACGGTCCCTCAAGGAACAAAAATTGGTGTGATGGGGACAACAGGTCGTTCAACAGGAATACATTTACACTTTGAAGTGATTAAAGAGGGTTCAAATATTGATCCAATGGATGTTTTAAATTAAACGTCATAAGTTAAATAACGGAAATAAAGTGAGCTAATCATAATTTAAAAAGAGTTCCATCATCAAAATTGATGATGGAACTTCTTTATTCGAAAAACTCTGTGTTATACTGTACGCAAGGAGAAGTATCACAATATAATAAAAGAGTAGGTGCAGCATATGAGTAAAAAACTATTGCTTACAGGCTTTGAACCTTTTTTAGATTTCTCCATTAATCCAACGAAGGAAATTGTAGAAGAATTGAATGGTACAACGATTGGAGCTTATACTGTCGCTTCTCATGTCCTATCTGTAGATTTTCATAAAGCAGGAAAACAGCTCTTGCAAGTCATAGATGAAACAAAACCGGATGCCATTATTTCACTCGGACTTGCTGGAGGGAGATTCAAGGTTAGTCCAGAACGAATTGCAATTAATGTGAACGATGGACCAAAGGATAATCAAGGGCATAAACCAGAGAATGAGGTAATTTGGGAGGATGGTACTGATGGATTGTTTTCTACATTGCCAATCAGCAAGATGGTTGAGCAATTGAAGAGACAGGGCCTGCCAGCGGAAGTTTCCAACACAGCAGGAACCTACCTGTGTAATCATGTGATGTATCAAGCATTATATTATACGAAGATCAATGAGATTGAGCTTCCAGCTGGCTTTATCCATATTCCAGCCTCGCATGAACTTGCAATTGAACATGGAAAAATGCCAAGTTGGAGTTATGATGATTTGAAAAAGGCAGTTATTGTTTGTATCAAAGCTTTATCGAGTTAGCCCTTACAGAATGAAGCATTGCTAAAATAAACAGTAACAAACAGTAAATTTGTGCATTAAAAGACATTTACCCAAAAGTACGTTAAACTATAGCAAGAGAACAATATTTTATTGGGAGGCTACAATAACATGAGTCAAAAAATATTAGTTGTAGATGATGAAAAACCAATTGCAGATATATTGAAGTTTAATTTAGAAAAAGAAGGTTATGAAGTTGTTTGTGCTTATGATGGTGATGAAGCCATTGAATTAACAAATCAAGAAAATCCAGATTTATTGCTACTAGATATTATGTTACCTAAACGTGACGGTAACGAAGTTTGTCGTGAGGTTAGAAAAACACATAACATGCCGATTATCATGTTAACTGCAAAAGATTCAGAAATAGATAAAGTATTAGGTCTAGAGCTAGGGGCTGATGATTATGTCACGAAGCCGTTCAGTAATCGAGAAGTGATCGCTCGTGTGAAAGCTAACTTAAGGCGCCGGCAACAGCCAATCGATCAATACAATACAAATAAAGATATTCAAATTGGAACACTGATCATTCATCCTGATGCTTATGCTGTAACAAAAGCTGGTAATCAAGTTGATTTAACACATCGTGAATTTGAATTACTTCATTATTTAGCTCGTCACTTGGGTCAAGTGATGACGCGTGAGCATTTATTAGAAACGGTCTGGGGCTATGATTACTATGGTGACGTAAGGACCGTTGATGTGACAGTAAGAAGACTTCGAGAAAAGATTGAAGATAGTCCGAGCAACCCAATCTGGATTATCACTCGACGAGGTGTAGGTTACTATTTACGTAATCCTGAACAGGAGTAAAAAGATGAAAAAGGCAAGGATATTCCAATCTATTCAATGGAAAATAACAATCATCATGATATTGCTTCTTTTACTGGCTATCCAAGTAATCGGTGCTTATTTTGCTCAGGGCTTGGAAACGGAATTAAAAGAAAGCTTTGAACAAAGCATTGAAGAACGCTTAGAGGTATTGAGCTACAACATAAGAGATGCCTTTTTAACAGATTATTCGGATGATAGTTCAGAGCGGTCTTTAGAACGAGATATCGCAAGTATATTGGCTTTATATGGACAAAGTGATACTTACACAAATCTACAAGTTGTGGATCGTCAATTTCGAATTGTTGGCACAAATAATCAAGAGGATATGGGTAAGCTCGTAACTGGTAACAGCAGCGTTCGACCAGCGATTATTTCAGGAACTCCCTTGCGATCTATTCAGCGTGATGGGGTAACCGGTGAACGACATTTGATTAGAATCTATCCCTTGTCAAATAATGAAGATGAGCCCATTGGAGCGATTTATTTAGAAGCGTCAATGGAAGGAATTTATCAACAGCTTTCTAGTATTAATACGATTTTTTTTAATGGTACTTTGATTGCTATTGTTGTTTCTGCCGTTGTAGGTATCTTAGTTGCTCGTTCAATTACGAAGCCAATTAGTGAAATGCGAGAGCAGGCTCGTGTACTAGCAGAAGGGGACTTTTCCCAAAAGGTGAATGTTTATGGAACGGATGAAATTGGTCAATTAGCGAATACATTTAATGAAATGAAAGAGAACATAAAAATAGCCAATCATACGACAGAGGAAGAACGGCGCAAATTAAGTTTGGTGTTATCAAATATGTCAGATGGGGTTATTTCAACCAATGAAGCGGGTCAAATTACCTTAATGAATGATCCAGCAGCTATTTTGATTGGACAATCCTTCGAACAAGTACGGTACAAATCCATCTTTGAGGTGCTTCATCTAGATGAGCAAACGATAAACTTTGTTGAGATGCAAGATTCCAGTTCGATAACAGTTGATTTTAGTGATGCTGATCATTTCCTTTTGCTGAAAGCTAATTTTACCGCTGTACATGATGAAGTCGGTCGTTTTTCGGGTTTAATTACCGTTTTAAGTGATGTGACTGAATTGGAAAAAGTTGAACGTGAGCGGCGAGAATTTGTCTCTAACGTCTCCCATGAATTAAGGACACCACTGACAACGATGCGTAGCTATTTAGAAGCATTAACAGATGGAGCTTGGGAAAATAAAGAGATTGCCCCACAATTTCTTGAGGTTACTCAAAATGAAACAGATCGAATGATTCGTCTCGTCAATGATCTATTGCAATTATCTAAAATGGATCATAAAGATCAGGAAATAGTTAAAGAACGAGTAAACGTTGTGCCTTTTTTCCATCATGTTCTTGACCGATTTGAAATGAATAAAGATGAATCGATTAAAATAGAACGCAGTATTCCGAGAGAAAGTATTTTCCTCTGGATGGATAAAGATAAAATTATTCAAGTTGTTGATAATATTATGTCTAATGCTTTAAAATACTCACCTAAACATGATTCTATTCGCTTTAAGCTAACAAAGGAGCGTAATCGAATTAAGATAATGATTGCTGATCATGGACCGGGTATTCCGCGAGAAAAGCTCGATAAAATTTTTGACCGATTCTATCGGGCAGATGCCGCTCGTTCAAGAAAGCGAGGCGGTACAGGTTTAGGTCTTGCGATTGCAAAAGAGATCATTATCAATCATCAAGGACAAATTTGGGCAGAGAGCAGTGAGGGACAAGGGACAAAAGTTTATTTCTCCTTACCCTTAATTAGCCGAAAGCAGGGGGATTAACTGTGAAAGGTGAACAATTAAAATCAATTTTACTCATCTTATTAGTTATTTCTAGTTTACTTTTAACTTTAGCAATTTGGAATCATCAACCTGATTTTGAGATGTCAGGAGATGAAGAAAACCTGGTTGATCCACACATTGAAGAAGGACACCGATTAACGCGGAATGAGGTACTAAAACCGATCTATATCATTTATCATAATCAAAATAATGAAAAGCCAGTTAGTTTAAGTGATAAAACAGAAGAACAGGATGTTTTCACAAGTATTCTTGATTATTCATTGTATAATTTTTCTGCTTTTAATTTAAATGAAGAGTGGTTGGAGGATGAGGTTGAGGATCGCGCAGAGGTTGTTTTTTCTACAGAGCTTCCTTCTGAAACGATCTATGATTTATTTTCTGTCGACCAAGACATATCTATTCCAGAACTGATGTTCAATCGAATTGAGATTATTTTTGATCAAAAAGGTGATTATCATCTTATTTTTCGTAATGATCATGAAAGTCAAGTGATTGGAGCCAGTCTGCAAGATTATCCCCGTGAGGTAGAGCGATTGAAAGGATTCTTTGATAGCGAAGATTTTATTAGCTATGAAGTCTATGAAAGTAGTCGGGGAACAGATATGTATTTGCCAAATGAAATTGATCCGAATATTTTATTATTTTCTTATACTGATATTCCGGTTGATCCATTTAAAAATTTCCTGTTTAGTACTCCGTCTATTGTCCGAAGTGCACGCACATTTGATGGAAATACAGTTTTTATTGATGGGACAAGAGAACTGACCCTTGAATCAGATCAGATTTCATTTACAAATCAGACAAACGAACATCAGGTTTCAGATCAAGAGTTGTCCTATTATGAGCTTTTTGATCAAGTTCATAATTTTATTAATACACATAATGGCTTTACTTTTGAACAACCTTTTCACTATTTTTTATCTCATTTAGAGAATACGACAAGAATAAATAAGGTTGAATTCACCCTATCTTACCAAGGTATACCGATTTTTTCTGATCAGAATATTTCTAATATTTCTGTTGCTTGGCATAATCAAGAGGTTTATCAATATAATCATCCATTGGTTACATTAGTCGAGCAACGAGGGGTTAATAGTGAATCAGCTAATTTACCGGATGCTGATACTGTGATTGAGATTTTAAATAGTGAAAATTATCAAAGAAGTGCAATTTACGATGTCATGGTGGGTTATCGAATTAGAGAACAGATAAGTGGTCAAGGACAAGTTTATGAGTTGATTCCAACGTGGTATGTAAAAGGTATTAATGGCTGGAATCCATTAACTATTCCACCAGAGGAAACAGGGGGAGATAATAGTGCATTGGGGACAAATTAAAACTGTTTTTATTATTTGTTTCTTAGTCTTAAATATTTTTCTCGTTAAGCAGCTATTAGATCGCCAAGAAGAGGACATAACCTTTATATCCGAAACTTCTCGGGAAGAAGAGTTGGAGTTCAATATTAACGGCCTAGGCAACTTATCGGATGAAAGTTTTACAGCACCGCTTATTTCTGCCCAAAATTATAATTACAATGAAGAAGCGGAAGCTGGATTAGAGGAATTATCGGACCAACAAATGGCCGTTGTTGATAATCATTATTTATTTGCACGTTTTAATGAACCTATTTCTTTTGATTTTCGGGATCCGGAGAGTGATCTAGGGGAGTATGTCTTTAATGGCAACAGCTATAGTTATTGGGGAAGGATTGAGTCGGCTGGAGTGCTGGTTTTTTTCCAACGGCTCACATTTCCAGTCTTCTATAATCAGAATGCCATTCTTTTGATTCAACTAAATGCTGATGGTGATATGACCCAATATGCTCAAACACGTTTAAGTACAGTGGGTGACCCAGGTGAGGAACGTTCAGTCATTCAGCAATATGACGCTGTTTACCGTCTCTACCACCACTCAAATGTACTAGATCCGGGTGACACTATTTCTAATGTTACTTTAGGCTATCATAACCTTGTTTCATTACCGAATGGTGAGCAATTATTAAATCCAACCTGGGATATTCAAGTAAATAATAGTGAACATCACTTTATTAATGCAATTGAAGGACATAATTATCCACAAAATGATTCCTTCATGCAAGAAAATATTTCAGATTTGATAGAACGACTAGAACAATCAAATAGTGATAATACCGTATTTTATCATTTAGAAGATGAAGATGATGCAGATGACTTAATTTCAACGATAAGACAAGCTTTGATGGGCGTTTATAACAACATAGTTGAGGTGGAATTAGAATGACATTTCAGTTTTCAGTACTTGCCTCAGGAAGTACAGGCAATGCTTTTTATATCGGAACAGAAAAAGAGAAAATCTTAGTTGATGCTGGGTTGAGTGGCAAACAACTTGATCGCCTATTTAATGAAGTGGGTTTGAATCCACGAGAATTATCAAGAATTTTAGTCACTCATGAACATAGCGATCATATTAAAGGCCTTGGTATTATAGCACGTAAATATGATTTACCGATTTATGCCAATGAGAAAACATGGCAGGCGATGGATAACTCAATTGGAAAGCTGTCACTTGAGCAAAAATTCACTTTTGAAATAGAGCAAGTTAAGACTTTTGGTGACATAGATGTTGAGTCATTTGGTGTTTCACATGATGCAGCGGAACCCATGTTTTATACTTTTCATCATGCAGGTAAAAAAGTAGCACTTGTCACCGATCTCGGTTATGTTTCGGAACGGATTAAGAAAACGGTCGAGGATGCAAATGCGTTAATTTTTGAAGCCAATCATGATGTCTCAATGCTCCAAATGGGGCGTTATCCATGGAATGTAAAACGACGGATTTTGGGTGACTACGGTCATGTTTCAAATGATGACTGTGCACTTGCTTTGGAGGATATTATTGGTGACCAAACGAAACGAATCTATTTAGCTCATTTAAGTAAAGACAATAACATGAAGGAACTTGCTCGGATGTCCGTTGAAAATCATCTGAAAACAGCTGATTTCCCTATTGATTATCAGTTAACGATACATGATACAGACCCGCAAACACCAACATCACTTTACCAAGTTGTTTAAAGTTCTATCTATTGTGGTAAACTGATCACAATGGTAAAAAGGGGATGATCTAAAATCGTATACTTTGATGATGGAAAACAGAAAAGAAAACGAGGTATTTACCGCCGGCGTAGACCGAACGGGTTATTATATTTGATCATTGGCATTGTATTGGGTGCATTTTTGTTTACGGTAGCTCTACCAAAAATGATTGAAATGGATTGGTTACCTTACAAGTTTTATCTTATTTCTGAGGATAATTTATTTATGGGTGAAGATTCAGAAGCAAACCAAGAGGAACAGTTTCAAATCTTCGACTCGATTCGACCGGTTAGCGTTGATATTGCAACACAAGTAACAACGATTGTTGAAGATGTCATGCCTGCTGTTGTTGGTGTTGAGAATATTCAAACAGAGAATTTTAATTTTTGGGAACAGGCGATTTATGATGGTGGAACAGGGTCAGGCGTAATTTATCGGCAACAAGATGATCGTGCTTATATCGTTACCAATCATCATGTTATTGAGGACGCAGATCAAATAGAAGTCATACTAGCAGATGGGTCAAGAGAAATGGCAGAATTAAAAGGAACAGATCTTTTTACTGATCTAGCTGTTTTAGAAATTGATGGATCGAATGTAAATACTGTTATGGAACTTGGTGATTCTGAGTTAACTAAAGTTGGTGAACCAGTTATTGCAATTGGAAATCCACTTGGACTAGATTTATCGGGTTCGGTTACCCAAGGTATTATTAGCGGTACCCAACGCTCCATTCCACAGGATTTTAGTGGCGATGGGCTAGCCGATTGGCAAGCTGAAGTCATTCAAACAGATGCTGCCATTAACCCAGGTAATAGTGGTGGTGCACTAATCAATATGTCTGGTCTATTAATTGGAATCAATTCGATGAAGATTGCTCAATCAGCAGTAGAAGGTATTGGTTTTGCGATTCCAATTAATGAAGCCATTCCTGTTATTCAAGAGTTGGAAACAACCGGAGAAATGACACGAGCCTTCTTAGGTGTAGAGGCGTATTCATTAGTTGATGTGCCTCAAACTGAGTGGCAGAGAAATCTTAATCTGCCAAGTGAAGTGACAGGCGGCATTTATATTCAATCCGTTGAGCCATTCTCACCAGCTGACTATGCTGGATTAGAGCCATATGATGTTATTGTTGAATTAGACGGAGAGGCGGTTCATACGATTGTTGATTTAAGAAAGCATCTCTACCAAGGTAAAAATCCTGATGATGAGATGGTTGTCAGCTTTTATCGAGGAGGAGAAAAACAACAAGTGACTGTGGAGTTATCCACACAATGAATCCCAAAATAGTAGTAATAATCAAAAGAGACTGAGGAAAACATTGATTTTCTCAAGTCTTTTTTTATGTTTAATCTTTTTTATGTGTATAAGCTCAATAGTTATTCACAACCTGTGTATAAGCTTGTGTGTAACTTTCAATATATAGTATAGAACGAATATTCCCACACTAAATGGCTTAGAGAAAATGAAAAAATTAGCCTATTTTTGTGGAAAAACTGTGGTTATCTTGTTGAAAGGCAGTGGGTAATGATGATAAACAAATATTGTGGATGAAAATGTGGATAATGATTTGTATTTTCGAGGAAAGTAGAACATACCTTATCTGTGTTTGTTTTTTTAATTTCCGATAGAAGACTCTCATTTCAAAGTTCGTTAGAAATTAAGTAGTGAGTAGTTCAAATCCATATAATGTTCGTTCGTATTTAGCTAAAACTTTTTTGTCCCACCTTAATAAATCCCCAAGCGATCGTATGACGGTCACTTGGGGATGATGATTACTTAGCAAGAATGATATCAATTTGATCAAGTTCAGCTTGAGAAAAGTCTAACTTCGCTAAAGTTGAAACGTTATCTTCGATCTGGCTTACTCGACTAGCGCCAATCAACGCTGAAGTAACAACTTCTTGACGTAAAACCCAAGCAAGTGCCATTTGAGCTAATGATTGACCACGCTCTTTTGCTAATTCATTTAATTCAACAACCTTAACTAGTTTTTCTTCAGAAATGTCTTCCCTTTTTAAAAACGGAATGTGAGCTTTAGCAGCACGAGAATCTTCTGGAATCCCTTTTAAGTACTTATTTGTTAATAGTCCTTGGGCTAGTGGAACATAAGCAATTGCACCAGCTCCTGCTTCACTAAGAACGCTTGTTAAGCCATCTTCAATCCAACGATCAAACATTGAATAAGAAGGCTGATGAATAATAAAAGGTGTTTTTTGTTCTTTTAAAATCTTAACAGCTTCCTTGGTTTGTTCAGCATTATAATTTGAAAGTCCAACATATAATGCTTTACCTTGTCGGACAATGAGATCAAGAGTCGCCATCGTTTCTTCAATAGGAGTCTCAGGGTCTGGTCGATGGTGATAGAAGATATCAACATAGTTAAGATCCATTCGTTTTAAACTCTGGTCTAAACTGGAGACTAAATACTTTTTTGAACCCCAATCCCCATAAGGACCTTCCCACATATAAAAACCAGCTTTAGTAGAAATAATTAATTGATCTAGATATGAAGAAAGATCCTTTTTTAAAATCTTTCCGAAATTTTCTTCAGCAGATCCAGCTGGCGGACCATAATTATTAGCTAAGTCAAAGTGAGTAATGCCTAAATCAAATGCTCGAGTGATCATCGCTCGTTGATTGGAGAATAAATCGGACTCGCCAAAATTATTCCACAGTCCAAGTGATATAGCTGGTAGCTTAAGCCCAGACTGACCAACACGATTATAAATCATATTCTTATAGCGATCTTTTGCAGGTTGATAATTCAATTGAATGCCTCCTTCAAATAGTCTGGTTTACTTAATATTAATATTCAACATTGAGCAAGATAAATCCTTTGTTCTATGCAAACAAAATATAAGTTCATGAAAAGCTTTAGTGATTAATTCAAAATAAAAAAGGATTTACTCCCAAATCGGATTGCATCCAGATTTCCTGTATGTTAGAGAAAACAAGGCAAACCGATTACAGACTGGAGTACGCCAGGGTGTTAACAGAAGCCCCTTATTTCAGCAGAGAATTTTTGAGTAAAAACGATAAAATATTCAATGCGATTTAGAAAATAGTGAATAGAACAATAGAAAAGACGAGGGATTGAAAGGGTCTTGATTATCCGTCGTCTTTTTATTAGATGTGCAATATTTCAGCTAAGGTTATCCCTTTTTATTTCTATAATAATATTCGCTCGTATTAAGAATTCAATCTTTTGCTTTGTTTCAGCTTCACGTCTGTTGAACAAGTTCAAGAATGATTAATAGCCGACTTGAACGGCAGCATTGACAATATACATTAAATCATTTGTGTCATCTTGCTCGCGAAGTATAATTCCACTAGTGGTTGCTAAACCACCATCGACAATCTCAAGCGTTACTTCACCATAAGGAATTTCAGCTTTAACCTGGTCTTGATCAAGCAAGGTTTGATCAGCAGGTATCGCTAAAACAATATTTACTTTCATCCGATCCAATGATTCACCAGGTAAATACGCATTTAATCCAGGCATTGAATTCGAATGGATCGCATTTTTGACCGCTCGTTTAGCTGCCTTTGTAATGTCCTGTCCGTGTGTATCTATACCTACACCCGTTTGAATAAAGATAATTTTCTCCACGCTAATGTCCTCCCTAAAATAAATAATTTCTTGTCGATATTTCCCGGGAAATTAAATATGAACTTTATTTCCAGCTATACCTATCCTATACCCGATCGCAATCTTTTAAAAACGACAATTATAAAAAGGGATTGTAAAAACGGGAACCATCATAGAAGGTAATGACCATGGCAACAGTAAACAGAAGAATACTAACGAGTAATGAAATCCAATCTACTTTAGATAGTGCCCGGGCACTGTACCAGGTTCTGCTTTTATGTTTGCCAAAGCTTCTTAGCTCCATTGCGTGGCTAATTGTTTCAATTCGATCTAAACTTGAAAAGATCAACGGCATCATAATCGAAACAACATTTTTTAATCGCTTAACCACTTTTTCATTTCTAGAAAAATCAACGCCTCTTGCTTGTTGAACCTGATTAATTGTTCTAAAATCACGTTGAATATCTGGAAGATAACGCAAGGCTAATGAAATTGCGATGCTAATTTTATAACTAATCCCGATTTTATTTAGTGAAGCTGCAAATTCACTTGGGTGGGTTGTAATGATAAACAGTAAAGCAGCAGGTGTGACGACAATATATTTCAAGGTCACATTAAGTTGATAAAAAAGTTGTTCAAGAGTTAAATTATAGCGATCAGTGATGTGAAAAAGTTCATGTGAATGACCATAGATTGCTACTCCTTCTTGTGGAGAAAAAAGGTAGATGGCTAAATTATTTAACAATAAGAAAAATAAAATTAAATAAAGAACCAAACGAATGTCCTTTAGTTGTACTTTAGAGAGCTTGAAAATAACGATGCTTAACATAAATAAGATCAGTAAAATTCGCGTATCATAAGTTAACATTGCTGCTGTTGACCAAAGTATAAAAATAATCAACTTGGTAAAACCAGATAATCGATGAATGACTGATGGACGTTCAAAATAGCCTAACATTTTCATTGCCATGTTTTTCGAACCTTCCTATCATGTGAAATAAAATGATCGATAAATTGCTTAGGCTCTTCAATTCCAGCCTTTAGGGCTAGATCAAATAGAGATGTGCGCTTTAAATGGGCTTGTTCGATTAAGCGGTCATTCGTCAAGACGTCTACAGGTCTTTGGTCAGCAATTAATTGTCCATCAGCAAGCACCAGCGCACGTGAAGTGTATTCAAGCATCAGATGCATATCATGAGTAATAAAAATAATTGTCACACCTAGCTGATTTAATTGTTGTAAAAAGTCCATGATTTCAGTGAAGTGCTTTAGGTCCTGTCCAGCAGTTGGTTCATCTAAAATAATAATCTCAGGTTCTAATACTAAAATAGATGCCACAGTCAATCTCTTTTTTTGTCCGAAACTCAAAGCAGAAATCGGCCAATTTCGAAAAGGATAGAGGCCACATATGCGAAGGACATCATGAACCTTTGCTTCAATTTCATCTTCTGGTACATTTCTGAGCTTTAGGCCCAGTGCAACTTCATCAAAAATAAGATGCTTTGAAATCATTTGATTCGGATTCTGTAGAACAAATCCGATCCGATTTGCTCGTTCAAAAATAGTTTCTTGATCGAGTATTTTGTTATCAAGTTTGATTGAGCCATTTGCATGTTGTTCAAAACCGCAGATTACTTTGGCTAATGTTGACTTCCCTGCCCCATTTTTGCCAACTAAACTGATCATTTCGCCTCGTTGAATCGTAAAAGATATATTAGAGAGCACTCTTTTTTCATCATAACTGAAGTTCACTTGATCTAAGCTAAGCAAAGGATCAGGATTTAACCCTTTTTCTTGATTTGTATAATGACTTTGCCACGCCTTTAACTTATCAATATCCGTTTCGGTTAAACTTAATTGCTCGATGTGTTGAGGCTGATGATCAGAAGTCATAACACAACCGCTATATTTTAGTGCTTTTGTATAGAGAGGCTCACGAATATGTACCTGATCAAGTATTTTTGATGCCAATAATTGATTGGGTGTAGTGTCACTAACCATTTCCCCTTCATTAATGACAATGACACGGTCAAACTCGAGCTGTAAAGCCTCTTCTAAACGGTGCTCAATTACAATCACTGTTTTTTCTTTTTCTTGTTGAATCCGTCCGATTAATTCCATCGCATAATGTCCAGTTGCAGGATCTAAGTTGGCTAAGGGCTCATCAAACAATAGAATATCTAGGTCTTGTTCGACTAGTATTCCACCTAGAGAAACACGCTGCTTTAAACCGCCAGATAACTCATGAATAGAATAATCGATATGTGAATTGACGCCAACTAATGTGGTTGTTTCCTGAACAATTTGCTGCATTGGTTCTTGAGCGACATTTTCGTTTTCTAATGCGAAGGCGATGTCTTCGCCAACAGAAAGACCAATAAATTGACCATCTGTATCCTGCAAGACGGTCCCAACTATTTTTGATAAAGAAAAGATATCTAACGTCTTTGCTTCTTTCCCTTTAATCGTTAGTGTTCCTGTGATAGCCCCTTTGTATGAAAAAGGAACGAGCCCATTTAAGCAATGAGCAAGTGTGCTTTTCCCCGAACCAGATGGTCCTAAGATGAGAACTTTTTCTCCTTGATCAATCGTTAAGTTGATATTTTTAAGGGTAGGCTCAATTTGGCTATGATATTTAAATGAAAATTGCTGAAACGAAATAATTGGTTTTCCCATCGTGCACCCCTTAATAAAAAATCTTATCCTAACTAAGAGAACAATTAATTGAATATCTTAATTCTCTTTTGTTAAACTGCTTCCTCTACTTTGTGTTTTTGCATAAGAAACGAGTAGAATCGTACTGAGCACACCAACTGAAATAATATTTGAAAGTGAAGCAACAAGTCCTTGAGTGAATACTTTGTTAACGGGTTCTGCGTAAATCAAAATATCTAACACCGGAGCTAGAATTCCCCAACCGATTATTTGGACGATAACTTGAATTAAATTAAAGGTTAAGATTTCTTTTTTACCAAACTGACCCTCTTCAACCTTTATTTTGGAAACAAATAAACCAATGAAAAAGCCAATAAATAATGAAACAAATACCCAGCTCCACCAGACAGAACCCCACATTAGTGCATCTTTTAATGCATGACCAGTTAAACCGATCAAACCACCTGCAATTGGACCGAATAAAACGGCGATAAAGGCTAAGAAAGCAATGGCTGTTTCAATATTTGTATTCGGAATTCCAGTTGGGATCGTTAGAAAGCGTCCTAAGATAACATAAACAGCCGAGCCAATTCCAATAGCAACAATCGTTTTTATCGATAAACTTTTACTCATGATTAACATCTCCCTTTATTATAATAGATTGAATTAACAATAAACAATTTTTGCCGCTTTACGAATTGAGATCTTTGATTGAATACCAGTCTTGATATGATAAGCATCCGCAAAGGAACCTTGATTTAAAGCAACTCCAATTTTTTCAAGTGAATTAATGTAAAGTAAGGGTTCGCCAACTTGTGTATCGGTAAAAGACTTACCAAAGGACATCACATTTCTATATATTTGACGATTTTCATTGAAAATAGCGACTTCTAACGTATCTCCATAATTAATGCCTTCTTTGGAGAAAAAGTCCTTATCAATGTTTGTCCATAGGTTTCCAAATCGGACATCTAAAATATCGATATTACCTTTAATCAAGCTATCTTCAAGCTCAACCTGAGGTGTTTCTAATTGAACAATATTATCTAGGTCTACTGCTGTCCCTACCTCTTCAAACGTAATCGTTTTGGAGGCTAGCCGTGCCCCTGTATAAGCATAAACATCACGGCCATGAAAGGTGTATGACTCATAAGATTTTGCTAATCGATTCACCTCCTCGTCAATTTCTCGAACCTCAACGAGACCAACAGATTGAGCCAAGTGTGTAAGCGTACCATTATCGGGGGTGACAATATAATGATT
Organism: Amphibacillus sp. Q70; assembly: GCF_052055485.1. Taxonomy (GTDB): domain Bacteria; phylum Bacillota; class Bacilli; order Bacillales; family Amphibacillaceae; genus Amphibacillus. The sequence goes on from NZ_CP197171.1 coordinate 1,163,638, forward strand.
GTTCTTCGTCTTGGCGACAACACTTAATCGCTTAGAACCAACTCCAGGATCAACAACAGAAACAAACACGGTTTCCTCGGGCCAATAAGTCGTTGTTTGATACAAACGATAAGACGCTTCAAAGATATTATAGGCAGGAATATCATGTGTTACATCATATAAAGCTAAATCAGTGCTAACTGATTTGGCTACACCATACATGGCACTAACGGCCCCATCAGCTAAACCAAAATCGGACTGAAATACTAATAGATTATTCATTTACATGTGCTCCCTTCAATTTTGAAATATCAATCACGCTTGGCGTGATTGGGTCCGGATTTTTTTCGTGTTTACACAAAAAACGACTTTGAAAAATCCGCAACACCTGCCGGAGGCTTAATTTGTTCTGTAGAACAAATTAAAAAACGCCCCTATTGCTCCTATGAACAATAAGGGCGTTGAATACATGATCAACACGGTACCACCTTAATTTACTATTTGCTTACACAAATAGCCTCATAAGTACTCCACCCGAAGGTTTTTATACTTTGGTAGGGATAACGAGTACCAAATCTCGACGTTACCTACTAACACAAAGTGTTTTCAGCACGCAGCTCCAAGGCCATTTTCAGCATCTGCACTTTTGCTTCTTTTCAGCTACCGAAGCTCTCTGTTCGAAAAATGCTCAATACTTACTTTCCCTCATCACAGCTTTTATAAAGTGTTTATTCTTTAAATTTAATTAATAGCCATTATAGGCGACTTTAAAAATGAATGCAAGCCTTTTTTAAAAAAATTCTGAAAAATAAATAAAATTGGTTAGTCTAGCATAGAAAAAGGGTATATAGGTAATATAGGCTTATTGTGTACAACACTAATGTTATAATTTAATAAGCATAAAGGAGATTGTTTAGGATGAATTTTTTTACTGCCAATATTGGTTTAATTCTACTTATTTTGTTGATTGTAGTTCTAGGTTTTTGGGCAATGTCTACATACAACCAACTGATCAGTGCAAGAGAGTTTGTTAGTAATTCGATGGGACAAATTGCAGCTCAAATTGAATCGCGTTGGGATGCATTACAAAATATGATTGAAGGCACCAAGCAATACGCTGAATATGAAACAAAAACACTTGAATCAATTACGGAACAACGCGCTTCACTCGGACAAAATGCTGCTGTAGCAGAGGTCAATAAAGATGATGAACTTTTTAATCAAGCAATGGGCCGTTTATTTGCCATCGCTGAAAGCTACCCCGATTTAAAGGCTAGCCAAGTGTATCAGGAAACGTTAAAAAATGTTGATCGTTATGAGCAACAAGTGCGCCAATCAAGAATGATTTACAATGATACGGTCACAAAATACAACAGGATCATTCAATCTGTACCATCAAATATTATTGCATCAATGTTTAATTTTACACAAGCAAGCTATTTTGAACATACGGACACAAAAACAGAAATGCCAAGCTGGAGTTGATTTAATGAAAATGAATATCCAAAAATTTTTAATAGCATTAGCTTTATTTTTCACCATTAGTTTAACACTTGCTCCCCATATTCACGCAAATGATATGTCGTTGCTTGAATACGATATTGAATTACAACCAGATGGATCTGGTATTATCACTGAAACCCGCCAGATGTATCTAACTGAAGATACAGAAATCTATATTGTCCTTGAGAATTTAGGTGGCTCAGAGGTAACCGACTTCCATGTCAGTGATTTTGGTGAGCCCTTAACCTATGAACCTGATTGGGATGTCAGCGCAAGTCGAGAGGAAAAAGCGGGGAAATATGGTATTGTCGAAACCAGTGATGGTGTTGAACTGAGCTGGGGAATCGGTGAATATGGTGAACACGAATATACAGTCACATACACAATAACTAACATGGTTCGTCAACTTGACGATGGTCAAGGCATGAACTGGCGGCTTTTCTATGGTCAAGATAATATTAATCCGGAGGAAGTTACCATCCGTATTGCCGGGCCACAAACTTTCACAACCGATGATACACGTATTTGGGGCTTCGGCTTTGATGGTGATATTTACCTTGAGGATGGACATCTTATTGGCTGGTCAAATACTGCTTTAACAGACTCAGATCATATCACGATTTTGATGCAATTTTTAAATAGTCCATTCAATCCAAGCTTATCACTTGATCAAACGTTAAGTGAACAGCAAGAATTAGCAACAGATGGAAGCAGCTATAATGCAGAGTCTTCAGACAGTGGTTTTCTTATCTTTATCATAATTGCTGGTATTTTCCTGCTGGTGTTTATTTTAATTGCGATTTACGGGACCTTACGCTCTCGAGCTGTTCAACGTGAAAACCCACTTATCACAGGAAAACAGCGGGAAAAAATTAACGAAGACAAATATTATCGCAAAGTTCCTTACCGACAAGGTTCAATCACAGACATTGCTTACCTGCTACAAGCGATTGGTACTGGAAGTATGGAAGATTATTTTAATGCCTTTATGCTTAAATGGTTGAAGGAAGAGCGCATTTCAATCACAACCGAAGAAGCGGGTCGCTTTAGAAAAAAGGACACGACCATAATCAAACTAGATCCAAGAGAGTCATTTTATTCAGAATTTGAGAATCGTTTTTGGCAGCTGATTGCCTCAGCGGCTAATTCTGATGGCATCCTCTATGATGACCAACTCAAAAAGTGGGCCCGAAAAAATTACAAAGATATTCAAGCAATTGAAACAGACTTACCTGAAAGATCTAAAGAACAACTCATTAAGGAACATGCTTTGGAAGAAGTAGAAGCTAAATTTATGGGTGGTCTCACTGCCAAAGTTGTAAAAGGAACTGAACGTGGTGAAAACTTATTTAATCAAATTGTTCAATTTAAAAACTACTTAGCTGACTTTTCATTACTAGATGAACGAGAAATGAAGGAAGTTGCTCTATGGGATGACCTGCTTATATGGGCAAGCCTTTACGGTATTGCTGAACAAGTAGCCGAGCAATTAGAAAAATTCCACCCGAGTTATTTTGAAGAAGCACATATCACCTACACAGATATTTACATGATGCACCTCTTGTCCAGAAACATGTCAAGCGGCTATAGCAGTGGTGTCAGTGCTGCCAGTGGTGGAGGCGGTTCGACCAGCTTTGGCGGAGGCGGGGGTTCCTTCGGTGGAGGCGGAGGAGGTTCACGCTAAAGATGCTATTTAATGTGTAAAAGGCGAATGATAATTAGAAAGGCTTGGTGATGAACCAAGCCTTTTTACACGTTAGGAAAGCATAAAATTTCAGCTCTGAAGTAGTTCAACCAAGTAGAAATTTTAACGCCCTTAGTAAAGCTTTGCTTTTCGCCAAGCTAAACCTCTCAAAGGATCTTCGACCAAGTTCCCCACATCGTATGGGAACGTCGAAGTCAGCACATCCATGTGCTAGTGAGCAAAAGCAAGTTTTTCTAATGCTGGAAATTTTAGTTTGGCTTATGATATGATCAAAACAAACATATACTTTTCTGGATGGATAAAAAAAGAGGTGGATATATTGAAATATCGACGGGGAATAGCTGGGTTACATTTTTTCGTAGCGGTTGGGGCTATCATTGGAGGAATCCCTGCTATTTTTAATCCAATCAATCCTATGGGTATGCCTGATGATGCCTTAATCAATGGTCCTTTCACTAGCTTTCTTATACCAGGGCTGTTTTTGTTTTTTGTACTCGGCTGTACCAATTTTGTAGCAGGCATGATGACGATTCGGCAATTACCCTTATATTACTATGTCAACATGCTGATGGGATTTATTCTTTGTATGTGGATTATTATTCAATGCTATGTGTTGTGGGGTATTGTTTTTCTACACGTGTTGTTTTTTGCAATTGGCTTGGTGCAGATTTGGCTTGGGTTTCGAGAGTGGCAGCGTGTTAGGTAAATAACAAAATATTTCCGATTATCTACCAGATGAAAAGAGAGCAGACAGAAGCTAAGCAAAATTATTTAGTTCATTCTTCGCAAACGCAATTTTTTAGTAGAAAGGAATAGATAAAATGGATATGACATTTTTATCCTTACAAGAAATTGGATTATCAAATAATGTTGTTAACTCAATTTGTGATCAGGCAGATACTATATTTGATCTAATTATTACAGAGAAATCGAATGAAATTTTATCATCAACGAATCGAAAATCTAATATTTTGAAGGCGATTTCTAAAGCAGAAGATAATTTGGAGTGGTTTACTCCACTATTATTTGAAAGTCCATTTATTTTGTTAGGTTTTGGTGCTTCTAAAACAGCTTTAACGAAGATTGTAGATGCTTTTAATTTGACGACAATAAAGGTTTTAATAAATTTAAGTGATGAAGAAATCAAAAGGGGGATGAAACGGAGCTTTTCCAGTGCGATGAATAAAATTAGATTGGCAGCTAAGAATTATGAGGACTTGCTTATGAAAGATGAACATCAGCAACGAATTAAAAAAAATATGGTTTTGTTTTATTTTTATTCAGTTCGTGAAGTGCAGGACAAAGATGTTGCCTATCAAGTAAAAGAGTACATTGATGAGTATTTCCCGAGTTTAAAAATCTCAGAAATTGAAATTGATCAGATGAATAAAATGTTAATTGAATCTGGATATCTATACTATCATGATGATACTTATTACTTTCCTACGAATATTTATTATCAGAGCAGGTATGATTCTATTGAAAAACCTGAACCGGTGGTTACACTGAAAGAAATTTTAGCTGAAGACTTTAAAGACATGGCATTACTGAAACATAGACTAAATGGACTCACTTTAGAAGAGATTGGAAATCGATTTGGAATATCAAAAGAGCGTGTTAGGCAAAGACAGGCCAGAGTATTGAAAAGTTTAGGAAAGGTTGCTGAGATTGAAAAATATAGAAAGATATTTGAAAATTACTCATTCAATAAAGATGGATTCATTAGTTTATTTCATGAACCCCCTCAGGTGTTTGAATTACTAGATTTGTTTTTGAAAAAAGGAACTGAGGACCCAAGTTATTATGTATTAGAATCTAAGGATATTCCGAATAGTGATAAATTTAAATTTCTAATGAAGCAGAGATTTTTTGTGACTCGTTTTGGGGAGTTAAAGCAAATAAATAAAGTAGACTTTGCTGAAGAAATATTGTTTAGTCATAAAAGTGAATCTTATACCCCAGAGACATTTTTTCAACTTTACAATTCAGAGGCGAGTAAATATCCTGAATTGGATTTAGAGGTAACGTCTCCCAGAGCTATTGAAGGGTGTATATCGAGAAGTTATTATGTCATAAGTACTCGTGGACATCGATTTAGATATTATGATTACAATTTATCTGATGAAGATATAAAGTTATTAAATAATAAAGTAGACTTTTTAAATAAAGGCTGCTATTCAATGCTCAAACTTTTTAATGAAGATAAAGAATTTATGGAGCAACTTGATATTAGAGATGAATATGAACTCCATAATTTGTATAAAAGGATGAGAGAGATAACGAGTAATAAGATTTTATTGACTCGATCACCAGAGTTTACGGTTGGAGATATTAAGAAAAAGGATTTCATCATGGAAGAAATTAGGTCGTTTTCAGATCAAAAAATTGAAGTATGTCTTAAGTATCTTTTTGAAGAATATGGATTTAAGGAAAACACGATGTCTTCATACATCTCAATGAATTATAAGAGTTATATTAATGATGGTATAATTTGTGCTCCATTAAATGATTTAGATAATGAGTTACTTGAAAATTTAAAACTATATTTCCTAGAAGATGTATATATGAAGCAAGATGTTTTGGTAATTTTACAGGAATTTGGTCATACTATATCTTCGCCTTTACTTGGAAAACTAGGTTATTATATTACTGGTAATGTTGTCTTCAAAAAAGAGTTCGGTAACGTGACAAATGCGTTTTCTAGCTTTGTCATGAAAGATGCCCAGTATAGGCGGACTAACGACAGTATTGGTCAAAGTAGAGAAATGACTAGTTATCTATTTAAAAAGGAGACTGAACGGAAGCTTGTGGTTCTAGAAAAAGGGTTATATGTTTCTACAGATTTTCTAGAAGAACGAGGTATAAGCCCTTCTTTTCTTGATGATTTTGTAAATAAAGTCTATAATTTTTTGCCAAAGACAAAATACTTTACACTTTTTAGTCTTGAACAATTAGGATTTAAACATCCATTGTTAGACCTTGGTTTTGAATCAATTTTTTATGAACGTTTAATGGTAACGTCAAATAGATTTAATTCTGTAACAAGAAAGTCCCCCATATTATTTGTTAAAGGAAAAACAATACCAGCTACTCTAGAGTTATTCTATAGTGATCAACTTGCTGATTTTGAAATAGGTGTAGATGTTCATGATTTTGTTTATGATTTAAACAGCGAATTTGGTATTGATTTTAATTTAGATACGATAATAATTGGTTTGAAACGTTACGGGTGCTTTCATTCAAAAGAACTAAATAAACTTTATTTTGATAAAGATACTTATTTAAATGAAGTGTATGGACAATAGTTTGTATGTTCAATCTAACCCTATTTTGAGTAATAGGCATGTTCTCCCAATTTACATAAATGATTAAGAGACCCTTTTCTTTTTAGCCACAGGAGATCATAATTTGTGTTCTACATATTGTGTATTACATAAACATGTTGATTCTTACGATTAGTCCAATTCAAAGAAAACAGACATTACATTTTTGGATGGATTAGAGATAAAAATTCCAATTTTAGGGATTTTATTCGAGTGAAAATTACCCTTAGTTTCTCAAATACAAACAATTATAATTTGAGTAAATTTACATGTGTATCGCTGGAAATACTTCGAATATAATGGATGATAAATTCGCTCTCGGGGTTTCTACTGAGAGCGAGAGATATCTCTAAGTACATAATCAAAAGTATAATTTCTGCATTAAAACTGTTATATTACATTATTGATTTTTTAACTTGATAAACTTTTCACCAAATACTCCGATGTCAGTTTCACTGACGACCAACCGTATTTCTGACTTTTACTAAATTTCACTCGAATATTTATCGATTCCGTATTATTGTTCCATACTAATTGATTTTGAATCGTTGTGGGCGTTTGTACAAATACATCTATTGTACTTGTAATTCTTGAATGCTCTTTACAGATACTGATATTTTCCCGATAAAAAGTAACGGCAATCATTGCTTTACCTAGTAAATTTTCTATTCCTTGTTTTAATTGATTTTGTGAGGCTAATTCTAGAGTGTTACCTAGTTCCTTTGCCAGTATTTCTAAGCTTTCCCTATGGTTGAGTTCTCCTGCTTGGAATCGTTCTTTAACTGACTTTACTAATGGCGTTAGGTCACCCATATTGAAATATGTTGGTCCTAGTATTGTACCCACCCCAGGATTCTTTGTAGTTATTTTACTGTTCTGTTTTTCTATTGCTTTGAGCGAAATACTTTCAACTTGATATTTTTTATTTACTCTTAAAATTAGCTTAAGATCTCCAGTGTCTAATCTATTTTCTAGGTAGCTATCAGGAACTAATTCGATACTTTCAATCTCGTAATCAGAATATTTCTCAAATAATTTCTCTCTTATTGCTGGCACAATAGTAGATGTGGATTGGTATAAATCATTTAATACATCAGGTTTAACGATATGATAATATTTACTCATTAAATGTATACATTCATTGGGTTCTACTTGTGAAATATCAGGGAAATACTGCAAAAAGTAATAGTATGTTAGTGTTTCGTGACACTTCCCAATCGCATGACTTGGATTGCCAGCTGGTTGATATTGATGATCGTTTATTAACGAAGTCATCTTTCTTACTGTCTTTTTATTAGAAAGTTTATTTTCAGTCTCACTAGGGAACGTATCGTAGCTCACTGCTAGTTTTATAGAAGAGGTTGGACTACTTTCAAATTTAAATCTTAAGGTAAGAGCAGTAGCGCCATACTTAATGCCTACTGCATGCTTTCCTGATTTGTAAATTTCTATTGCTGTGAAATAAGGGCTACTTGGACTGAAACTTTCTACAGATATTGAATGTTCATATTTACCATATCTCGTTATTATCGTTGTATCATTCGTCATAAATAATGTGCGATAGGCGTGACTGAACCCCTTATTTTCATCATTATAAAAATCTTTAAGTAGGCTAAACGCTGTTTCCCGTAATTGATATAAAAAGAGACTTCTATATTGCTCAATTTCATCTGTGAACTTTGGATAATGATTAGAAACGATTTTTTTCAATATTTTCTTATCGTATGTATCAACCCTGTTCTCTCTCGTATGAGCTAGGTTTTTTAAAAATTCAAAGTGATCATTTTCATATTTTCGATTGAATGCTTTTTGCGTGTTATCAGATAAAAAATATTTCGAGAAGAAGCTTTGAGCACCCAAATTTTTTGTTTGAATTTTGCTATTCTGTTTGATTAAAAATAAATTAACATCTTTTACTGTGCCATCATCTAAAAATAGCTGAAGATCTTTTGCTACATTTGTATTAGTCACTTCAAATTTAGATGTTACTGATACAATGTTAGGATATAATTCTATTATATATTGAACCGTTTCTCTTACTGTTTTTTTAAAGTTGGCAATTGACGTGTGCTTTATTGATAAAGTTAAAGCTTTATGAACGTCATAGACATGTTTGTCTCCTAGTTTCCTTGGGCTTTTTTTCATCTTTAACCACCTCATTTCCATTATAGCGCATCCTCTTCTTTCATGGGGATTTTTAGACAAAAAACTGGCCTTGGTACGTAAGAAGTGATAAAATAAAGATAAGAACCCTTTGGGAGGAATGAATCATGCGTCTAGAAAGCAGAGGACGAGCTAAATATCGTCCTTTAAAAGAGTATGATACTGAAAAAATCAAGGAACTTTTACTAAATAAAATAGAGGAAGAACAAAAAGCTATTCAGTCTATCGATATAGATGATGTAAATATAAGTAATCTTCATTACAAAGAAGATAAAATTAATGTCATTAGCCTTTTTTCAGGCTGTGGAGGATTGGATTTAGGTGTTGAGTTAGCTGGCTTAGCATCGGTAATAGGAGAAGATCAAGCATTAGAGGCATTTAAAGATAGAAATGAATTTAATGCGATTAGAGAAACAAGTCTCTTTCATACAATTTATGCCAATGATCTGTTTAAAGAGGCAAATGAATCTTATCAATTAAACTTTCCCTCGACTTTTCAGCATGATATAGATATTCGAAAAATAAAGGAATTCCCAGATGCAGATTTGGTGCTTGGCGGTTTTCCTTGTCCTGGCTTTAGTGAGGCTGGTCCCAGATTAATTGATGATGGGCGAAATTTTTTATACATTCATTTTATTCGTTGTCTTCTTCAGGCTAAACCTTTTGCATTTATTGCGGAAAATGTAAAAGGAATGCTCACACTTGGCAATGGAGAAGTGATGAGTCAAATTATTCAAGATTTCTCTTCGGCAGGCTATAATGTTCAATTTAAGCTTGTGAATGCGAGAGATTATGGTGTTCCACAATTAAGAGAAAGAGTATTTATTATCGGTGTTCGAAATGACATCAGCTTTGATTATCTATTTCCAAAGCCGACGCATGGGAAAGGGAAATTACCCTATCTGACGTTAAAAGATGCCATTGGTGGTTTAGAAAACCAGCCCGGAGAATGGTTTGAAGGAGGCTATTCTCCAATGTATTTATCACGTAACAGAAAGAAAAAATGGAGTGAACAAAGCTTTACTATTCAAGCGTCAGGAAGACAAGCTCCACTTCATCCAAGTGGGCCAGAAATGATTAAAGTAGCTAAAGATCAGTGGGAGCTTCCAGGAGATAGTTCTTTACATCGCCGCTTGTCAGTGAGGGAGATTGCTCGAATTCAAACCTTTCCAGATTGGTTTCAGTTTTCTGATGGTGGAAATTTAGAAACTAGCAAAAATAATCGTTTAAATAAGCAATACAAACAAATTGGCAATGCTGTTCCGGTTTATTTAGCGAAGGAAATAGCCATGCCAATCGCTGAGTTTGCCAAAAATAACATGGAGTCTATTAAGCAACTTATCCTATTCTAATGATGATTTTTCGTTGTTAAACAACAGGCATTTTTTGATGCTTTTTAATGATCGCCTCTAAGGCAGAATTTTTAACAGATAAAGGTACCCAGTAAGGGGAGGACTATCACAATGAACTATAGGGATTTTATGAAGCAAGTGGACGAACAGTTATCAAACATGTCAGATGAGGAGAAGGATAATTGGATTCGCGACATAGCGCGAACAACACGTGAAAAGAAACGTCAATTTTTCTTACACTCTTTAATGAATAAGGAAAAATATGTAAGTATACTACCAGATGATACCATTAATGAAATAGGGGCATGGTGTGAAAAAATAGAGAATCAGGATATTTATATAGAATGTACAGGCTATGAAACATATGAGGCTGGTTATTATGGAGAATGGGTCGATGAGTATGAAGATGTTTTTGGGATAGGAGAAGAGCTTTCCAAAGCATTTCAAATTGCCAGAGACTTATTATATTTGAAACAATATAAACAATCACAGGCTTTATTTGAGCGATTATGTAGCTTAGAATTCCAAGCAGTCGATGTTATGGGTGGCGATGGGCATGTGTTGGAATTAGAAGGTCTTATCGCTGAGGGTTTAGTAAACATCAGTGTAAAAGACACCCTTCTGCATTTAATGTATGCGACCTACCAATCATACAACGGTAAAGAAAGAGTAAATATGTTGTATCGATATTTTTTATCTTGGTATGTGATGAACAATATGACTGTAGAAGAGATCTTTATTATTGGACCAGAGGAATTAAAGGGAATTTCGGAATTTATGGAAGAATGGATTTCCCTTTTGAAGAAGAAAGATGGAGATTTGGCAGGTCGTTTGTTGACAGAGGCTTGTCTTTATCTGGGAGGGGTTAATTACTTAATTAATATAGCCCGATCCAATTCAAAAAGACATCCTTGTTTGTATAAAAATGCGTGTGAGATCCTATTAAGAGAAGCAAAATTTGCACAATGTGAAGAAGTAGGACTAGAGGCTATTCGGCAGCTATCTGAAAAACTGGTTATGCGTGGTGAGATTGCTGATCTAGCAGCAGAGGCTGCTAGACAATTGAAGCACCCTGAGGTGATAAAAACATGTTATCAGGCTGCTTTTTACGCTGAATCCACATTAGCTCACTACTTAAGGTTGTTCGAATTGCCGTTATATGATGATATAACAAAACGAGCAGCTATTTACGCAAATGCTTTGCCAGAAAACTCAGAATTGTCTTATAGTGAACGAAAAAATATACAGTTACAGCTAAACAGCTTGTCTAAAGAAAATAAAAAGGCAATTGATTTTTTTAACCAAGAATTTGATAAAATTATAGATTTGTGTCAGAAGAATAAAACCGTATTAGGGTGGAGTACGCATTTTAAAGGTCTCCTTGTGCCCCTTTTTATTCTATTAATGAACAAAAGTAATCAATTAACAGTAGCAGGAAATAAATTGCTAGATAATATAGTCATAAGATTAGGATATAGGAATGAGCAAGAGCGCTTTCTAGAGCAATTTATATATTGGAAAGAAAAAATAGTCATCACAGACCAAGAAGCAAAAAAATATATTAACTGGCTACAAAAAGAAGTGGATAAGCGAACAGAGGCTGTTGTCAGTGGTGGATTTCGCAATAGCTATTATAAGCCCGCTGCGTTGATTGTGGCATTAGGTGAGGCAATGGAGTCATTTGGAGATTTAGGGTGCAAAGAAGATTTAATCGAGTACTATAAGAAAAAGCATTCACGCAAAAGCGCTTTTAAAGCGGAGCTTAGTGCATTAGACTAATGAGGTTACTAGGAAAAAATTATTTTTATCTAAATGACTAGATGGTGTGATCATCAATATAGTGTTTGCTGGCAAGGATTGTTACGACCCTTGTCTGATTTACATGTATTGATAAAAAAAGTTGAGAAAAATAAGGGGTATTCTGTAAATAAAATAATTAAGTGTTAGTGAATTTCATAATTCTGATTTATTGGCACATCACTCCAACATGTAGTTTCGAAGATTCTTTCTTAACTACATGTTGGAGCGAAGGAGTGTTTTTGGTAATTATGAAATTCATTCAAGTGTGTGTGATTTTTATAATTATGTGTGTTAATTATCAAAGAAAGTAAAAAAAAGCATGTCTCTTTCAGCAGAGAGTAGAAAACACCTCCATTGTCTTCTTACTAAAACAAATATGGTTGATAAACAATGGTGATCCATTGTTTATCATTGTTTCATTAAATAAAAATAGTTTACTCAACGGGATGCTAACCTTTCTTTTGTCCCCTATCAACAGATTAGCTGTATTTAGAATGGACAAGAAAGCAATCATTTTCATACCAAGTAAACCATCCCGATTCAAGATTGTTAGTCTTTATCCAAACGCAGGATTTCCATCACTGTTTCCTGATCGGTTATGAGTGTATTGATATAGCCCTTTCGTAATAACGCTAGAATTGATTTTGCTTTCACCTTGCCGCGTGCAACGGCAACTGAAGATGGGATTTTTGCTAGTTCTTCTAATGATAAACCAATCGTTCGTTGATCTAATCGACCCTTTAATATTTTGCCATGTTGATCAAAAAAACGACAACAACAATCGCCGGCAGCTTCCCTTAATTTTAAATCTTCATAGTCTTCATGATCGAGTAGATCTCGCCATTGGCTTTTTTTATAGCTAAGCGGACCACCTACGCCAATGATCACCATGCTTAATTTTGCCCAATATGCCCGCAGTTCTTGAAAATACTTGGAATTAAATATGCCTTCAGCTAATTGTTTTGTTTCTTGAACAACTGTCGCATTGATAAATAAGCTTTCGCCGTGGAATTTTCTCGCTAACTCATAAACAAGCGTATTTACATGGTAGCGGGAATTAATGTGACTTGGACCGCCTACAATGGGGACAAAAACGGTATTTTCTAAATATCTATTCTCTATCCTATTTACAGCATTCCCCACACTAGCCCCCCACGATAAGCCAACTACATCATTATCATTGATATGTTTTTTTATCCAATTGGCTGCTGCTACTGATAAATTCTCTTCTTTTTCCGATATAGAGTCATGTTCTTCTGTAGGTACAATTTCAATATGTTTTAAATGATATTTATTTTTAACATGATATTCTAGTTTAAAAACTTCTGGATCAAAGTTCTGTATTTTAATTTCAACAATTCCTTCTTTTTTTGCTTGTGTAATCATCCTGCTAACTGTTGTTCGGTATATTTCCATCTCTTTAGCAATTTGCTCCTGGTTCATTCCTTCGATGAAATATAGATAGGCAGCTTTGGCTACTTGTTTTCTTTTATCCGCTTTCATAATACTCCTCCTCGTATGTTATGCCCATAAATCTATCATTAATATTCGTTAAATCTCTAATGTACAAAAATTTATGTAACGCTAATCTATAAGTTTAGAAAAAAACTGAGAGAAGTGACCTTTAGGAAGCCCTCATTTAAAATTAAGGTCTCTTAATAGAAAAGCTATCATGATAAATAATATATCTAAATCAAAAATAAAACAAATATTTAATTTTTATAAAAAATGCACATTTGTGCTTATCGAGAGTGTTTCGTGTAAATGAAAAGTCGTGAAAACGTTTTTATGGCGGAGTTCTAGCAACTGTTGGTAGATCTTAGATTTCTGATATTATTGTTAAAGCAATTAGATAAAGTTAAGATTATATTACAATAAATTTTAAAGAAGGAAGTGTTGTTTCGCAATACCGCCATTAATCAAATTTGAGTGAATGTGTCAAGAAATTGCTGTGCCAGCATGATTTTTTTATTTTATCTGTTAACGCTGGATTTTTTACTATTATGGTGGCGTTATCAGCTATCATTTATTTTTACACTACTGGAAGATATAATTGTTTACTGATGACCGTACAACTAGAAATTAACAAATTAAGAATGGAAGTGAATTTTAATGTCAAACGTTATGACAAAAGAAATGGTGGAATTATCACTAGCCGGAACAAATAAGCAAGAAGCTATTCGGAACTTAGCAAAATTAATTGATGACACGGGAAGATTAGCTGATTTTGATGGCTATTATCATAGTGTGCTTGAGCGAGAGGAATTGACCTCAACGGGTATCGGTTTCGGAATTGCTATTCCTCATGGAAAAAGCGAACATGTAAAAGAATGTACTGTTGCATTTGGCCGCTTGAAAGATCAACTAGAGTGGCAAAGTTTGGATAATCAGCCTGTTGAGATTGTTTTTCTATTAGCAGTACCTGAAGCAAGTGCAGGAGAAGAACATTTGAAAATAATATCTGGTTTGTCAAGGAAATTAATTCATGAAGAATTTAGAACATTGCTTCAAACAACAAATGATGAAGAAGAAATTGTAAATATTATTAATGAAAGTTTACAAAGCGTTGTAAATTGTTAAATACTGAGAGGAGAAAGTAATGATGAAATTAGTTGCCGTAACAGCATGTCCATCAGGAGTAGCTCATACTTATTTAGCCGCAGAAAGCTTAGAGGTTGCAGCCAAAAAAATAACGACTGAAATCCATGTAGAAACACAGGGATCTATTGGTATAGAAAATGCCTTGACTGAAGAACAAATAGTGAATGCTGACGCCGTTATTTTAACAAATGACATTGGGATAAAAGATGAATTCCGTTTTAAAGGTAAACCTGTCATTCGTGTAAGTGCTGGCGATTGTATAACCAAAAGCGAACAGATTATTAAAAAAATTAAAGACAAGCTTGGTAAATAAAGATTAGGAGGAGATTAAATGTTAGCTCTATTAAAGGAAACAAGAAAAAACTTAATGACCGGCGTTTCTTATATGATTCCTTTTGTGGTTGCGGGCGGAATTTTGCTAGCAGTTAGTGTTTTATTTTCTGGTAGTGCATCTGTACCAGAAGAAGGTTTTTTAGCTGATATCGCTAATATCGGTGAGACCGGACTAGGTTTAATGGTTCCCATTCTGTCTGGCTATATTGCTTTTTCTATGGTCGATCGCCCTGGATTGGCACCCGGAATTATTGGTGGAATGATAGCTAATACTATTGGCGCTGGATTTATTGGTGGTATTTTTTCTGGTTTATTAGCAGGGATTGTTGTTTTTTATTTGAAAAAAATTAAAATTCCTTCATCTTTTCGATCATTAATGCCGATTTTTATTATTCCGCTGGCAGGTACTTTTATCGTTGGTGGATTAATGCACTGGGTTATTGGACGCCCCATTGTCCATCTAATGACTGCCTTAACTAATTGGTTGCAGGCAATGGGAACAGGGAATCTTGTTATTCTTGGCTTGGTCCTTGGTGCAATGATTGCTTCAGATATGGGTGGACCAATTAATAAAGTTGCCTTTGGTTTTGGTTCTGCCATGGTAGGAACGGTTGACCCGCTTACTGGTTTACCAAGTGAAACCGCATTGGCCATTATGGCTGGTATTGCAGTAGCGATTTGTGTTCCACCACTAGGCATGGGACTAGCATCCTTATTTGCACCACAAAAGTTCACTTCTGAAGAAAAAAATTCAGGAAAAGCAGCGCTTATTATGGGCTTAGTTGGTATTTCCGAAGGGGCAATACCTTTTGCAGCTGCAGACCCACTGCGCTGTATCCCAGCAAATATCGTTGGTAGTGCGATTGGTTCAGCAGCAGCGATATGGTTTGGCGCTGGAAATCCTGCTCCGTGGGGTGGATGGATCGTTGCTCCAGTAGCAAATAATCCATTTGTTTATCTTCTGGCTACCGTCATTGGTGCTTCGATTACTGCTTTTACAGTTGTATTACTGAAAAAGCCAGTTGTGGCAGCAGAACCACAACAGTCAGATGAAGCAGAAGATGCTTTTGAGTTGGAATTTGAAGTTATGTAATGAATAGAATTCATTTGTAAGACAGAACGACTACTAAGTACCAGAGCTTATCAGAAGATTACACTGATGTGATCATTATAAGCAGTAGTCGTTCTGTTTTTTTATCATAGATTAACTGGCTGCAATCTCACTGATTGAAGTTTCATTTTATACTAAGATTAATTTTGAACATGCTCGAATCATCTGTTCATAGTCTGTTGGAATTCCTTTATTTGTTATAACAATATCAATATCGGACCAAGGTGCGACTTGAACTAAAGAGGTTGTTTCAAACTTAGTACTATCTAATAGGACAATTTTTTTGGTCGATTTTCTTAACAGCATTCGTTTTGATTCAGCATCTACTAAAGACGATGTACAGAATCCCTTTCTGTTTGCAACACCGCTAGAACCAAAAAAACAAATATCTAAATGAATATCGGGATACATCTCTTTCCCAGTATCATTTTGAAAGGACATATCATTTGTAGAATAGACACCCCCAAAACAATGGATGATGTGATTACTGTTTGCAAGTTCTAAAATAGCGGCTAAGGATCCAGAGAAAAACTCCTTTGTTGGCTTATTTTTAAGTGCGTTAGCTAATAAAGCAACTGTACTTCCTTGATCTAAGCCAATTAAATGTTCATTGTCATCAATCAATTCTAAAGCAGCTTGAACCAGTTTGATTTTTTTGTTTTTATTGACAGGTGTTCGATTTAAAACAGGTTCTAGTGCCTTGCCTTTTATTCGGACAGCTTTACCGAATTTCTTTTCTAAAACCCCCTCTTTTTCTAAATAAGTTAAATCCTTTCGTACTGTTTCATCGGATACATTGAATAGCTTGACCAATTGGGCAACTCTAATTTCATTATTTTCTTGCAATAGTTCAACAATTGCCTTCCGACGATCCATGATTTCTGACGCGCGCATGACGATCACCTCTACTTTATTTGTTTAGAATATAACATTAAATTCAAAGTTTTTCAAAGTAAAAATTGGTACTTTTAACGAAAACATAATAATTACCTAGAAAATGTTTCGATTTATTGAACAAAATCAAATTTTTTTATTTAAATCCAATTAAAACATGGAATTGATAATGATGAGATAGTATAATTTATGTATAGAAACGAGCTAAACGCTGTTAAAAATAAAGTAAAAACAGCTTGAGTAGATGGATTTAAAGGAGTTTAAGTATTATTCTCTAGGTCTTAGCTTAACATTTATCAGAAAACAGAAAGGAATGACTCACTGATGGCCACTGGTATTATTGATAAAACAAAAAACACGGCAAATGTTGTGACAGATGGAAATAAGCGAATTCAATTAATGAAAGATAATTTATTTAAAGAAAAGAGACAAATTTCATTAGAACGTGCGTTACTTTATACAGAAAGCTTTAAACAGACAGAAGGTGAACCTACAATTATTCGCCGAGCTAAAGCAGTTGCGCATATTTTGGAACATGTTGAAATCAGTATCCGCGAGGGTGAACTACTAGTAGGAAACCGGACGGTAAGAGCACGATCAGGTATCCTCTCTCCAGAAATGGACCCATATTGGATCATGAAAGAGATTGATACGATTGATACGCGTCCGCAAGACCAATTTGAATTTACCGAATCTGATAAAAAGGTTTATCGGGAAGAACTTTATCCATATTGGAAAGATCGATCAATGAAAGACTTTATCAATGCTGAATTAACAGAGGATGTTAAAGGTGCTTTGAAAGATGAAGTATTTAAATTGAATCAAACCGATAAAGGCCAAGGCCATATTATTATGGACTTCCCTTCCATGCTGAAATACGGTGTTCAATTCTATATTGACAATCTCAATGAAAAGATTGCGAAAGATCCAGAAAATCATTTCTTCAAAGCCGGACAAATTATTTTTGTCGCTATGCAGCAACATTTTCTTCGTTATGCCAGTTTAGCAGAGCAAATGGCTGAAACCGCTGGTCCTACAAGAAAAGCTGAACTATTAAAAATGGCAGACATGTGTCAAAAGCTTAGTAAAGATAGACCGGATTCCTTCTATGAAGCCCTACAGTTACTTTGGATGACTAGTATCGTTGGACAGTATGAATCTAATGCTTCTTCCCTTTCATTAGGGAGAATGGACCAATATATGTATCCGTTTTATCAAGCTTCCTTAGATGCAGGTGTACCTAAAGAATTCTTATACGAAGTACTTGGTGATTTTTATATTAAAACAAATGATGTTGTTTTATTACGTAGCGAAAGTAGTGCCAAATGCTTTGCAGGTTTTCCGACAGGGTATACAGTTGTTTTAGGCGGACTAGATGAATTAGGACACGCAGCAGTAAACCCATTATCCTCTGTTATGTTGGATTTATATCATGAAGTTTTGTTGCCACAACCCAATCTTTCAGTAAGAATGAATGAATTAATCCCACGGAAATTCCTATTGAAAACGTGTGAAGCCATTCGCTTAGGTACAGGTATTCCACAGTTATTCAATGATGAAGTTTGTATTCCAGCATTTCTTAGCAAGGGTGTTTCTTTAGATGATGCAAGGGATTATGCTACTGTAGGCTGTGTTGAGACTTCAATTCCAGGTCGAACATATGGATTACATGATATTGCCCTATTTAATCTATTGCGGATTATGGAGCTAAGTATGTATGAGTTGCGGGACAATGAGGATGTCACTTACGAGGCATTAATGGAAGATATCAAAGACAAAATTGACTACTATGTTGAACTCGTTGTTAAAGGATCAAATATTGTTGATTTAGGACATCGAAACTTTGCCCCAACACCATTTCTATCTGTTTTAATTCAGGATTGTCTTGAAAAAGGAATGGATGTTACTGAAGGTGGGGCACGCTATAACTTTTCTGGTGTCCAAGGTATTGGTGAAGCCAATTTAAGTGATTCAATGTATGTAATCAAAAAAATGATTTTCGAAAATCAAGAAATGTCTTTTGATGAGCTTGTGACGGCATTAGAAGCCGATTATAGTGGACAATATACCGATTTACAAACACATGTCATTCAAGACTTTGATAAATACGGCAATGATAATGATGAAATTGATCACATTGCAGCAAAGCTATTCCGTCATTACGCAAAGCAATTAGAAAAATACTCAAATGTTCGGGGTGGAAAGTTCATTGCTGGTGCTTATACCGTTTCGGCGCATATCCCTCTCGGTGAAGCTGTTGGGGCAACGCCAGATGGACGTAATGCTCAAGAGCAGTTAGCTGATGGAGGTCTTTCACCAATGGTCGGGCGAGACCATTTGGGACCGACAGCTGTTTTGAAATCTGTTAGTAAACTCGATAACTATTTGACCGTTAATGGAAGTTTATTAAATCTCAAATTTCAACCCAATACTTTAAAAGGAATTCAAGGATTAAATAAGTTTGCTGACTTTTTGATGGCCTATACGAAATTGAAAATTCAACATGTTCAATTCAACGTTCAATCTAAAGCGACTTTATTAGATGCCCAAAAGCATCCAGAAAAATATACGGGATTATTGGTTAGAGTGGCTGGATATAGTGCTTTCTTTGTTGATTTGAACAAGCAAATCCAAGATGATATCATTGCTCGCGTTGAGCATGAACTATAGAATTGAGGTAATACATTGAGTGATAAAGGGTTAGTCTTTAACATCCAAAGATATTCTGTTCATGATGGCGGGGGAATTCGTACCATTATTTTTCTAAAGGGCTGTCCATTACGCTGTCCTTGGTGTGCAAACCCCGAATCAAGAAAAGCCGTCGAACCAACAACATGGAATAAGAATGGCCAAGAAGAAACAATTGGAGAATGGCGCTCTGTAGATGAATTAGTTGATCAGGTAATGAAAGATGAAATTTTTTATCGCACGTCTGGTGGTGGTGTCACGCTATCTGGCGGTGAAGTTCTCATGCAGTCAGACTTTGCTGCCCACCTTTTAGAGGAATTTTATAATCTGGGTATTCATACAGCAATTGAAACGACAGGGTGTTTTCCAGTCAAAAAAATAAAAACATTAGTACCTTATTTAAATCAAGTACTATTTGATTTGAAAATAATGGATGAACACAATGCTCGGCAAGTCATTGGAACAAACGTATCCATTGTTAAAGAAAATTTTGAATACCTTCTTAATGAAACAGATGTTGATTTAGTTCCTAGAATTCCCTTGATTCCTGGATTTACGGATTCTTCAGAAAATATCAAAGCTATTATTGATTACTTGCTAGCTTTGGGTATCTATGACGTTCATATTCTTCCATTCCACCAATATGGAAGTAGTAAATATGAATATCTCGGTTGGGAATATACCATGAAAGATGTTGACACGCTGACAAAAGCAGAAGTTAATACGATTAAAAATATGTTTGAAGACCAAGGTATTCAAGCAAATATAGATGGATTAGAGTAAAATAGAAGTACGAAAAGCCGAGTGATCAAAATGGTCACTCGGTATTTTTAATTGAAATCATAACGGCTTGATAAAGCTGTTGCCTATTGTTTGAAAAATTTAAAGTAACCTAGCTTATGCATTCTATAAAAGTGTCATCTGAAATACTCCGCTTTCTATGGACCAGGCGTCAGGTGAACCTAGTCAAGCCAAAATCACTTGATTAAGTATTAGATGGATCTTCAGCTCCTGTTTTTCCTGATAGAGTTCCCGAGTCTTCAGATGACTTAACGTCTAACTGTTTCACCTTTAAGGTGGGTATTAAAAGCTAGAGAAGTTCGTTAAATATAGGCTCATGACACACTACATATTAAATGATGAATAATTCAGAAGTAAGCATAATCGCCCGCTGCTTTTTTACCCAGTAGCAATAAAACAGACTAATAGAACTTAAATGTTCCACTTCACGTAAATAGGCACAAACGTGCAAAACGATAATGACTTGTAGTTACTAGTGTCGTCAAAGCAAGGTTTTACTAATTTCTCTTTTTTTTATGCGGTTTCTTAACTGACTCAATGTTACGCTATTGATATAAAAAAAGGAGGGTGTTCCATGGAGTTTCTATTGGATACAGCAAACCTAGAAGAAATTAAGCAATATGAAGCAATCATTCCACTTGCTGGCGTGACCTCGAATCCGTCTATTGTGAAAAAAGAAGGCAAAATTCAATTTTTTGACCATATGAAAAGTATTCGCAATATTATTGGCAGAGATAAGTCATTACATGTTCAAGTTGTTGCCAATGACTATGAAGGGATGATGAAAGATGCGGAAACAATTTTAGCTAAAATTGATCCAGAAGTCTTTATTAAAGTTCCCGTTAATCAAGAAGGAATCAAGGTGATTAAGGCACTGAAACAGAAAAATGTAAATACGACTGCCACAGCTATTTATACGAAATTTCAAGCCTACTTGGCTATTGCTGCTGGAGCAGACTATATTGCACCCTATTTTAATCGGATGGAAAATCTAAATATTGATCCACGATCCGCCATAGAGGAAATGGCAAAAGAAATTACCCGTACTGAGAGTAAGACTAAGATATTAGCCGCTAGTTTTAAGAATGTAGGGCAAGTTAACGCTGCCTTAGAAGCAGGTGCACAGGCGGCAACGATGGGTGTTGATATTATTCAACAAGCCTTTGTCATGCCATCAATCGAAAAAGCTGTTGTTGATTTTACAACAGATTGGGAAGCCATCTTTGGAGTAGACTCAAAGATTTTTAATTTATAAAAGCGGTTTCCTATCACTTTAATAGATGCAAGACGCTTTATATTTGATGTATTGTCTTAATGGTCAGATGATGATTTAGAAAAACTACCGCCTTCGTTCTTTTTGAACAAAGTTGGTAGTTTTTCTTATACTCTGAATTAAACATTACTGTTCCAGTTAAAGATTCCTTTGGGAGTCAGAATAAGAAGTTTACCTAATTCTAACGATGTGAAGGATTCGTAGCTTTCCGCAACGATGTTTTATCACCTTAAATAACGTGTTTCTAGTAATTTTTTTAAGAGGGTAATTTCTTTAATCAACTGTGCGCCAACATTTGTCTCACGAACCTGTTTACGGGATAGCTCCTTATCAACTAAACGTTTCATACTTAAGACGTCAGTTCCGTTTTTAATCACTTCTTGTTTTGAATGAAAATATTGATGGGCAACGAGTTGAATCCCATATGAATTATATACTAAAGTATATCCAGCAAGACCGGTTGTCTTTTGATAGGCTTTTGAGAAACCCCCATCAATCACAATCATCTTTCCATTTGCCTTAATTGGATTTTCTCCTTCAATTTCCTTTACTGGTGTGTGTCCATTAATAATGTGACCCTGGTCTGGATCAAGATCAAAGGCTGTTAGAATTCGGCGACAGACTTCTTCATCTTCACGCATATAGTAATATGGATTTTTCCGTTCTTTATGTGTGGTCTTATCCTTAATAAAGTAACGTTCGAAAGTTGTCATTTCTCTCTTGCCAAAAAGTGATGAATGTTCTCCCATCCACATGTACCAAACTAGATCGGTGTCAAAATCACAGGTAACATTTTTTCGCTTATAACATCGCCTTAGTGTTGTTTCAAATAAATCAAGTAATTCCCGCCCACGATATGTTTTATTGTCAATCACCATAGATTGTAGATTTCCCTCTTCATCTAATGGAACACAACCATGGATTAGAAGGTTACCGTTATAGCGTAAGTAAAAGCTCCCTTTCTTCATTAAAAAGTCCATATGTCGCTTTAACTTTTCTGAATGCTGCACGGCAAATAATAATTTATCAATCACAGCTTTTTCTTCATCTAACAGTACTTCAGGGTTCTCCTTGTTAACGGTTTGAAAGCAGGGTTGGAACAGTGGAAAGGTCTTGCTATTAATCGTAATAGTCTCCTTATCGTAATCAACAAATGATAACATTGCTCGGTGTGCCATATTAAAGTTTTTCTGACGTTTAATAATGGGGAGTTCAAGCTTGAATTGGATGATCGCAATGGCTTGATGCATTTTCGTGATTTCCAAGAACTCATCATCCGTTAGTGTCTCACTTGCTTGACGTTTCGGTCTGAAGTTAGGGTGGTCACCATAATACTTATCAGCCAAGTTTTGCAAGGGTCTTAAATTGATGCCATAAACATCTTCAATAATATCTAAGTTATTGTAACGGGCACAAATACGCAAAATGTTGGCAAGGCAGACTTTAGAACCACTAAAGGCACCAAGCCATAATACATCGTGGTTGCCCCACTGAATATCAACAGAATGATGGTTAATTAATGTCTCCATAATCTGATCTGGTTTGGGTCCGCGGTCATAAATATCTCCAACGACATGTAAATGATCGACAACTAGTCGTTGTACTGTATAACAGAGCCCAATGATCATTTTATCAATTTGATTGAGTGAAATAATCTGTTGAACAATCTTCTTATAATAAGGTTTCTTATTTTCTAATAAATCAACTTTATATAACAGTTCTTCAACGATATAAATAAAATGTGAGGGTAAAGCTTTTCTTAATTTTGATCGTGTGTACTTTGAAGAGGCGTATTGGATTAAATGAATAAGCCGTTCAATAATCACCTCATACCAATCATTTAAGGCATCTGTTGTCTTAAAGCTTTGTTTAAAAGCTTTAAGTTTTTCCTCCGGATAATAAACAAGTGCACCAAAGGAATCGATTTCTTCCTTTAACAGTTTCCCGCCATAAAGGTCGATAATCTTTTCTTTTACTTTCCCAGATCCATTACGTAGGATGTGGGAAAAGGCCTGAAATTCACCATGTAAGTCACTGACAAAATGCTCGGTTCCTTTTGGTAAGTTTAAAATCGCTTCTAGATTAATAATTTCTGTTGCAACCTTTTCTTCTGTATCATACTTCTCTGCCAGCAAATCGAGATATTTTTCTTCCACATCCGTCCCTCTTTTCTTAATGATTATTTTAAAATGACCACTGCAAGATTAAGAAGCTAGATCTTCTCTACTTTTAGTGTAGCGAATAGATCTATTTTTGGATAGTGGATAACAGCTACTTTTGACAGATTTACATGAAAGACTTTCTGTTATAGCATAAAAACCGCTCGCCAATCGAAATTAGATGTAGTCATTAAAACAATTGTCTAATTTTTTGAACTTGGCGTTCGTGATAATAATGTGCTAATCTTCGTTCAATGATCACAGCATTATTTGTCCATCGACTTGAGCGAAACCGATAGATATGTTTAAGTTTCTTAAATAGTGATTTCATTTGCCTCATCCTTTATTTCGTTGATAGTTAAATCATAACGAAATAATTGGAAATAAAAAACAGGCTAGTGATGTATTTCTATTCATTCATTTGGTGGATAAAAAAATCCCCCTTAGGATGGAGGGGAATGACTTAATTCATAACACAAAGTTCCCTATCAGTTAACAACTGCCTAGCTTTATTTATAGGCAGGGCAATGATCAAGTTGATAGGGAATCCTTTTACTCTAGTTCACTTGCAGAAATCGTCCAAATCGCTTTTACATTAAAATCATCATCGGAAAAATACAATTTATAACTATCTGATACGGGAACATCAAATGGAATATCCCCTCGTAGAATTTCATCAGCTAATAATGTACCGTCGGGTGCTTTTCTGATCCCTTCCGTTAGATAAGCTTCTAGATATGTATATCCTTCTTCATCTTTTAATTCAAAATTAAGCCATGGAGATATCCTTTTTTCCTCATCTGTGTGGTTCTCAATTGTAATATTTACAACAACAAATTGTTCCTCTTGTTGAATATCGAACTCCCCACCTGGTTCGATTCTACTTTCATTTAGAGTTATTTTAAAGCCATCAAAGTCAGCTGTCTCTCCTACAACTAATCCATCTAGTAATTCTGTTTGTTCATCTATATCATCCATATCATCAAACTCGTCAAAGTATTCTTCCAAGTCATCCATATCTTCCTCACCATCAATTGGAATGATTTCTTGAGGTGTTTTTGCCTTTTCAATTTTTTCCGTATTTGCATCATTACAAGCTCCGAGACCTAGCAACAGGATTATTCCAATGATCATGAAGCCAACTTTTTTTAACATTTAACCCTCTCCTTATGTTTAAATATAAATTTAAATTAAAAATCATCCGTCCTTTTATTAGACTTGAGGCTAAATTGAATTTTAGTTGTCATTTTTTTATATGAAATGAGATCAGTTATGATGTGTGGATTTATATAATAATTAACATCCATATATTACACAAAATAGTCAAATAACTCAACCTATTGGGAGATATAATTAAATAATCATGAGGAAGCAGAAAGTAAAAATTATAAGCTTAGTAAGAAAAATAGCAGTTGGTGAGCTGTGCTCTATTGAAGTTAGCATAAGTTTTGACACTGGCGTAATCAAAATATAGATAAAAACAGTAGCCCAATTATTTGAGATACTGTTTTTGATGAAATGAATTATTTAATTAGCTTTAATTATCCTTTGAATGACGCTCGCCAACTTGAAATTCATTAGAATGTTCAAACATATATTTCACGCTAAGGGGATCTTGTCCAGTGAGTTTCTTAAAATCATCTGTAAAGAGATCCATTTTCCCTAAACGAATGGCTTGCGCAAAAGTCACCATACCATCAGAAGAGAACGGTGCTTCAGAATCTTCTTTAAATGCTCCCTCTGTTGTTCTTGGCACACCCATCGCATCAAATATCGCATAATTTTCTTCATCGGTAATTTCTTGATAGGTAACTTGATGACCAGTGACTTCATTTCCAATATGGACAAAGTCGGATATGGTTAAAAGCTCAGGACCATTAATATTCAATATGGTCTTTTGATAATCATCAGTGACCAGCGCATGGGCGACAGCTTTAGCACAATCATTCCGTGAGATATAGGCCATTTTTCCATCACCTTGACTATTTTTTAAGATGCCATCAGCCTTTACAAAGGTAAAATAATTAGTAATCATCGCTTCAGCATACTGAGAATTACGTAGAAAAATATAATCTAATCCAACGTGTTTAATATAATCTTCAGTAAAAGCATGGTCAATTTTTTCGACACTTGGATTGGATTCATCAGTAGCATTGACTAACGATGTATAAATTACTTGTTTAACGCCAGCTTCTTTTGCAGCATCGATGACGTTCTTATGCGCATGTTGACGTTTTTCACCAACAAAAGGCATCGAAATCAAGGCTAATTTATCTGCCCCGGCAAATGCCTCGTCGAGCCCCTCGATTTTATTGAAATTGGTTACATGTGTTTCAATACCTTGTTCTTGGTATTCTTTTAAGGATGATGGATCATAACCACAAAAAATAAGCTGGTCTTTGTCTACTAAAGTTAATACATGTTCAGCAGCTTGTTTTCCAAGATTTCCATCAACACCTGTTAATAGTAGTTTTCCCATCTACAACACTCCTCTAGTTAATCGTTTGTACAACCCTATTGTATGTGAATAATTGAACAATATCCAATAGAAAAAGCGAATCCCCTATTGGGAAAACGAATGCTTTATTTGTTGAAGAAAAGGATATAATGCAGGATTTGTATTATTTTTTAAATAAGCAATCTCTATTTTAAACAAATGATGTGAATCTTCCAGCGAAATGAGTCGCACTTTATCTTCTGGATACGGAAGCTGATAATTATCAGGGAAAAAACCAATTAAACCCTCGGTCAGAATATGAAACAGTTCTGTCTCTACATCATCAACTGTGCGTAAAATATTCGGTTGAAAACCATCTTCTATTGCATGCTCAATCATCAAGTCATAAGAGGCACCAATCACACTTGGGCTTAACATTACAAGTGGATACTGATATAGTTCTTTTTTTGAAATCGAATAATGATCGAAGAGAGGATGGAGCTGATTTAAAACCGCACAGTATTGCCCTTGGTATAAAGGATATGTCTGTATATTTTCTCTACTCGCAAAAGCTGAGTCAAAGGCAATGGCCACGTCGTATATCCCCTTCTCTAAATAATCGGGAACATCTTTTAATAATACCTTATTGATCTCTACTTCAATGTTCGGATGCTGTTTTTTAAAATCGGGAATAAATGTCACTAAACTTTGCATATCGGTTAGGGCAGAATATTCGATCGTAAGCGTTTGTTTATTATTTTGCTGGTAATTGATTAACTTAGCCTTCATGTGATTATATTGCTTCCAGAGTATAATCGCTTCATTGTAAAAAAGCCATCCTGCTTGTGTTGGTTCAATCGGAATTTGCTTTCTGTCAATTAATATGATGTCGAACTCTTTTTCAAGTGAAGCTACTTGTTGACTAATGGTTGTTTGCGATACAAAATTCTTTTTTGCTGTTTCCGTGAAATTTCTACATTCAACGAGATCAATAAAATATTTGACTTTTTCAATATTCATCTTAATCACCCAAAGTATTTTAATTTAATATAACCGTTACTTGCGATTTTAAACTTATCATAACACGATATATTCGCAAAATTTAGCATAACGAATGAATAAGAATTAGAAATATTATCATTAACGTGGATGGATCTTAGAGAGATGAGTTCATATCATGAAGTAAGTAGCGAGCTGTTTAGCGTATTAGAAAAAGAGATGAAATGAGGGATAAAAATAATATAATAAGATGATTGAGACAGATTTTTCGTTATTGAAGAATATTGGGTAGGCTCTTACTTCAGATAAATAAAGAATTTCTTTCATTTAAAAAGAGATTCCCTATCGAAAGTCGATAGGGAATGCTACCTTTACTCTAATTCACTTGCCGAAATAGTCCAAATGGCTTTTCCCGTTTTAAATGGGTCTGAAAAATGTAATTCGTAAGTATCTGATTCAGGAACATCAAATGGAATTTCACCACGCATTGTTTCGTCAACCTCTAAAGATCCATCAAGCTGTCCCTTCGTACCTTCCATTAAAAAGGTTGTCATATATGCATATCCTTCTTCATCTTTTAATTCAATGTTTAACATAGAGGATATTACTTGTTCCTCATCAGTCTTATTCTCGATCGTTAAGTTTGCAACGATGAATTGATCTTCACCTGGAGTATCAAATTCCCCGCCTGGTTCAATTCTAGCCTCATTTAAGGTTATTTCTAAACCTTCAAAGTTAACTGTATCGCCAACAACAAGATCCTCTTCCTCCTCACCTTCTACCTCATCGGTTGCATCTTCCAAATTATCTTCATTTTCTGTATCACCAATTTCATCACTGGTATCGTTGCTTTCCTCTGATTCAGCAGGCTCATCATTGTTATTAGCGTCTGTATCATCACACGCCGCAAGCCCAAAGACTAAAATAATTCCAAGAACCAAAAACTTAAATTTTTTAAGCATTTTATTTCCTCCCTTGTGTTTATATATCGTCTATGTTTTGCATAGTAGATATCGATTAAGGATGGTTCCAAACCTCACATTTTATGAAGCCATCAACTTTTCTTAACTTTCTAGCAGTCATATCTGTTATATTGCTAGATATAGATGCTGGTCGCCTACAAATGTGGCTCTTTCATTGAATGAACAAATTAATTTGTTCATTCATCTATATGAGAAGGTATTTGATGAGAGAATTACTGTGCATATTCAAATAAATACTTGAATAGTTGGTTTATGAAATTAACTATAGGCGTCTAATATTAACTTCAATGATACTGTTTGTTGACTATAGCTTTATCAAAACACGTGACTTCATCAGAAATTGGAAATATTAGTTTGACATAATCCCCCAGAATACCTTTATTCCCCTTCCTTGGAAACATAAGGTCATTGAGAACAAAACATCAGAAATTCATTCCCCACTTTTGTCGTGTTTATGCTATTATTTTTAAGAGTTATTCCCCACTTAAATCGTATAGAGAAACCCTTAAAAATAGAAGCTGATTTTTGAGATCTTAAATTTTTTTGAACTTTTTAGTGGTCTCTTATCATGTCCTGTGTTAGAGAAGGACACAATATAATATTAATTTATTAAAAATCTTAAAGAGAAATGATGAGGTAGCCAATGAATATCACGATCATAAGCGTCGGTAAACTAAAGGAAAAATATTTAAAAATGGGAATTGATGAATACGTGAAGCGACTAAGAACACTTGCAAATCTAAAATTAATCGAAGTTGCAGATGAGAAGGCGCCAGAAAATTTATCTCAAGCGGAAATGGAAGCCATTAAAGTTAAAGAAGGCGAAAGAATTTTAGCAAAAATTCCAACTGATACATATGTCATTACACTAGAGATCAAAGGAAAGCAACTTCCATCAGAACAGTTAGCCAGTCAGCTTGATCAACTCGCTACCCATGGAAAAAGTAAAATTGCCTTTGTCATTGGCGGGTCATTAGGATTAAGTGAAACGGTGATGAAGCGAAGCAACTTTACTTTGTCGTTTTCAAAAATGACTTTGCCCCATCAGTTGATGAGGTTAGTGCTGTTAGAGCAGGTGTATCGAGCTTTCAAAATCATTAGGCGGGAACCTTATCATAAGTAGAGGCAAAAACTGCATAAAATAAGGCGGTATTTTTGTGTCAGTAGCGGAATTTGAATGTAAAGGCTCATCTTCTTCACCCTCCATTTCTCTATACAAAATATGAATGAGTGTGAAGGTTTTTGAAATATTGACATCTGAAAAATCAAAGTCAAGTTCAATTTTATCAATTGTTCTTCTTTTTTTATCAATTTGCTTGAGTGAAATGGTTTTAATTAATTGTTGGAATAGATACTTTTTCATATCTCTCGAAGCATCCTTATACACAAGAAGAAAGTGATTTAAAATTTGTTCGATTAATTCGGGCTTAATAACTTTTACATCTTCCGAACTTAAGTCTTTGTTCAGTTCACTTTTTCGAGATTCTAATGTCTTTTTTTTATTTGTAACTTCTATCAGTCTTTCTTGCAAAATAGAGGTTGGTAATGTGTTTTGTTCAAATGCTTCCAAATATTTATTTTGCAGAGATTCAATTTCAAATAAGTCTTTTTGAATATCTACTAATTCATTTTTAAACTTAGACAAAGAATCAATAGACTGTGAATTGATGTTTTGGATGCTATTGTATAATCTTTCTTTATCTGAGACAAATGAGTTTATTTTCTCAATAACAATATCTTCAGCATCATATGCTTTTATAGCATTTGAACGACAAGCAACAGATCCCTTATTTTGAAAAGCTCCACACACGTAATATCTATGTTTTACTTTGGACCCATCTTTGCGTTTATATGTTGTAATGGAAGGAACCATTCCACGACTACATGTTGGACAACGTAACAAACTATTAAGTAAAAATGGTTTGTTTGATTGTCGTTGCTTAAATGATTTGCTTTTTCTTCTTGACTGGACAATATTCCAAACTTGATCCGAAATAATTGGTTCATGTTTTCCTTGTGCGATTATAGGATTTGAATTTTTTCCTTTCCTTCTTTTCTTATCCCAATCTTCAACTTTCATCCAAGAGATTTTTCCGTTGTAAATAACATTATCTAAAATCTGTGCCACACCATGAATGGAAAAATGGTGATTTCGTTTTGTTCTGAATCCTGCTTTATTAAGATGATTAGCGATTGCTTTTAATCCTTTACCATCTGCATATAGTTGGAATATTAGCTTTACTATTTTAGCTTCACGTTGATTTACAACCAATGCTTTATCAATGTTGTCATAACCAAAGACAACACCACCATTCCATTCACCTTCCAAAGCTCTTTGTTTCATCCCAAGTTTTACATTTTCAGATAGTGTATTTCTTTCCATTTCTGCAATAGATGCCATCAACTGTACAACCAAGCGACCAATTGGAGTACTTGTGTCAAAATTCTCTGAATACGAAACAAATTTTACTTCGTGCAATTCAAACTTATCTAACAGTGTAAGTGTGTCCAGCATGTTCCGAGATAAACGAGATATTTTCCAAACTAATATTGCTTGAAATTTATCTTTTTCCACATCATTAACAAGCCTTTGCATGGCAGGTCTTCCAGTTATATTTTTCCCAGAGATCCCCTCGTCTACATACTCTTTTGAGACTTCCCAATTATATAATTCTGCATATTGCCTTAAAGTTTGTAGTTGTGCAGAGATACTATAACCTTCTACTGCTTGCTCTTCAGTACTGACTCTACAGTAAATAGCTACTCGTTTTATTTCTTTTCCCATTTACATTCCTCCTTTCTATAATCATAATACAAATGGCAAAAAAGGGAAAGTGCGTTCTGCACTTTCCTTAACTTGCATTAGCAAAATGGGCATTATCTATTGCATAAATAACTTTTTCTATTTTTCTTTTTGCTGGTTTTCCTGTTTCGGAAATATGAATCTCATCGATGAAAGAGTGCAATAGTTTCTTTTGCTCTTCTACAGTGAGTAGATGGAAGAATTTCTCGAAATTATCTATCACTTTATCCATTGAATTTGATAAATCATTCTTATGACGTTGTTTTTTCTTTTTCTTTAAATTCTCTAAAAGTTCATGTAATTGAATTTCTGTAACTTCAGCATCTTGAATTTCTGATTTGAACGTAGTTTCATTAATTGTCTTAGACAGGTACAAGTTTAGTAGTTCTTTTTTCTTTGAAGACAATTCTTCTAATTCTTTGTGAGTTTTTTTGATGTTTTCTTCCAATGGTTCAATTTCATATTGGAGGGTATTTTGGGTAACTGTTGTAAGTAAGGGGGTGATGTTGAGGCTCTTCACTTTCATAAAGAAGTCTTGAAGGACAGCTTGTTCAGCGTTACTTTTATTAATTAAATTTGATGAACATACACTGTTTCCACTGCTTTTATTTTTGCCACAACGATAGTATTGATAAATCTTCTGCCCTTTAGCTTGCACCATAGTTGATCCGCACTTTGGACATTTCAATAGTCCTGACAGAATGAACTTACCAGGAACAGTTTCTCTTTTATTTGTTTTGTTTCTAATTGCTAATGCTTTTTGTGTTTCTTGCCATAACTCATCATCGATAATTTTCACATGGTTACCTTCACGAATAACTCCTTTCCATTTAGTTTTTCCATTATAGATTACATTGTGCAAAATATCTCTGACACCGCTAATGGACCAATCATTCTTTTTCTTCGTAGTAATGTTTTGATTGTTTAAGTTTGCAGCAATTTTCCCGTAACCCCAATTATCATACGTATATCGCTGGAAAATATACTTTACTACCTTTGCTTCACTACTTACAGGTTTAAGTTTTTTATCCTTGGATACATATCCGTAAATTTGACCGCCATTATAGTTTCCTTTTTCAGCATTTTTTTGCATACCAAACGACGAGCGAAAAGAGATCAA
The DNA here is from genome assembly GCF_052055485.1 of Amphibacillus sp. Q70. Lineage (GTDB taxonomy): Bacteria > Bacillota > Bacilli > Bacillales > Amphibacillaceae > Amphibacillus. The sequence continues at coordinate 1,195,665 of NZ_CP197171.1, forward strand.
ATCTCGTTCAAATTCTGATACTAAGGACAGAATTTGATACATTAATTTAGCGTTTTTGTCGCTACTATCGATATTATCAGCAATACAAATGAGTTGTTTCCCTGAATTTTCTATACGAGAAAACATATATTGAGATTCGATACTGTCTCTCGATAAACGATCGGCTTTATGTACAATAAGATAATCAATTTGCTCGGATTGCCCAAACAGATGATTATACATTTGCTTAAACTGTAGGCGATTTTTAACACTTTCAGCTGACTTAGCACCTTCATCGTAGATTGTAACAAGAGTTATATTGTTATTTTCGCAGTACTTTTGAATCTCCTCTTTTTGCTTTTCTATAGATGTGTTTTCAAGTTGTTTATTGGTACTTACACGCACGTAACCTATTGCTTTTGGCATGTTACTATCCCCTTTCAAATTAAGTTTTCTTCTATTTTTTCTTCATACTTCAAATAAAGATCTGACAGGAAATTAATAGATTGCAATGTTTTACTTTTTTTTATTTCTTCTTCTGGTAGGAGTTGCCCTTCGAATTGTTCTTGGAAATTAAGAGGTTTATTCATTGGAGCTTCTTCCTTTCTGAGGGTATTAAGATGGAGGATCACTCTTAGTTTTATAGGAGTATTTATCACTCTATTAATAGTTTATAAGACTACCCTATTTTTTGTCCAACTTATTTGGTTCTACCCCTTAAAAAATTTCTTCTTCATTAGAAAGTACATTATTTTTTTAGGATATTCTATATTACCAAAAACAAATATTAATAGATTTTCATTAATTTTTTAATGTAAAACCATGCAAAAGTTATGAAACTATTATTGCTGAGTAGTATGTGTTTATCACATGATTCAAAGTGTGGTTAGGAAAATATTAAATTAGTTGGGTTCGGGCTAAAAAGTATCTGTCAAGCACTGATAAATACTGCGAAAGTGTATTCCCGTACTCGAAGGAGGAATTTGTATGATACATACTTTTGAATTTTATTTGCACACAGATATAAAGGCAATACAAAATTTATTATCAGTTCATAGTGTGAAAATTTTAGACTGGAACAATATAAGATCAGCAATCAAAAAAATAAATGAGAAAATAAACACTAACTTCTATGGCATTAAAATAAATTATATTAAGGAGCTGGCAAACGATGAGTATCAGATACACTTTAAATTAGATATTACCAAGTTACTTCATAAAGGTAATATCTCGGAAACTGATTATTACACGGTGGAGAAACTCATTCAAGATTTTTTGAATAATTCTTTTGGTAGTCACATTATCTTTGACAAGCACATTTTAACTCGTATTGATTACAAATATGATTGTGTTGTAAAGGATCAAAAAAATCGTGAGTTGCTTTTTCACTTGATTGACAAGCATACAAGGAAATATTCTCATAAGGAAAAATACCGTTGGGGAAAAACTAATAGTGGCATACCTTATAAGTATGAATCCAGCCAGTATCACAACAATATGAGTGTTGGAATGATCATTTATGATAAGGAAAGGGAACGCTTGGAAAAAAATGAGCCTGTATTAGAATTCCATGAAAATGTAGTAAGGTATGAATTGAGGTTGAATAATCAACATTTAAACTCTAAAAAACGACAGGACAAATCGGGGAAATCTATACCTAAAAAGTTATCGGCATATTTTCAAGAAGAAGTTTGGAAAGATTACATGAACAAGCATGTGTATCCAATTGTGCATAAGGGTGATTATTACAAAATTACCGTAGCAGAAAAAATAATTGATGCCAGTAACTTAACAAAACGAAAGAAAGACAAATTGCGACAATTTTTAGTGCGAATCTCCAAGGGAACACTTGATACACCTAAGCAAAATCTATCAAGGGCTACTTACAGACAATATATTCGTGACTTAGAAACTTTAGGTATCAATCCGATTTTGATACCGAAAAACAGAAAAGATGCCCCTGGTTGTTTTAAAAATCCATTTACTCTGTAATAAATTTTTTTACTTCACGGTCAAGAATGGTTAACATATTCATCGTTTTCTTTCCGATTTCATCAACTCCTCATTTGATTTCTCAAAATTCTTTAGCAAAAGAATATTTGTGTTGATTATTACTTAGTCCTCTATGTATGAGTGATAGTGTTCCAATAGTAGGTTGTGTGAAACGCTGTATATTCAATAATCAAAGAGTAGTAAATTGTTAGGGAAGTTCATCGAGAATGGCAGAAAAGACTGATTAAAAGCCTAATCATTAAATAACTTAGCAACGTGTAGACTGATGGTAGCAGAAAGTGAAAATTGCCTATGAATGAAGTTGGTAAAACAACCCAATTGGAACGACATATCGACTTCCTAAGGCTGGGAATTTTATAAACAGAATGTATCTATATGTATCTAAACGAAGAAAGATCCTACGGAATGCCAGTATTGAGCATATTTAGTATGTATGACTCGTTCTTTTATTAACAATTTATATATAGTAAAATACTGGTAAGTTATATCGAGATTGCTTAGATGTTTATATGAAAAGTTCTGTAAAATAGAATTAGTATTCTGATTTTTAAATACTATTCAGTAAGGAGTGATGGATTGTTGAAAGAAAAAAGATATATTGATATTAAGAGCACTGGTAAAGAGTTAGTATTAGAGACTTTTTTAGATGTTGGGAGCAAGGCGGCTGCTGATGTTGCAAAAGAAGCTGTTACTACTGCTACAGCAGATTTATTAGTAGATTCTGCCAGTTCGTTAGTCCCAGGTGTCTCAGGAGCGGTTCAAGGATATAAAAGACGTAGATTCGAAAGAAATATTATACAATTCACTAAAGAATTAAATTCACGGGTAGACGAGGTTCGTATGAATTTAGAAGAAAAATCAAATGAGCAAAAGGAACAAATCGATCAGCTGTTTCAGTACGTGATAGATTATGTCGTAGATGAAAAGCAACAAGAAAAAATAGCATATATGGTTAATGGATTTGTGAAAATTTCAGAACACGATCACATTACTGAGGACTTTGTTTTGAATTATTATGATGTGCTTAGAGAGTTAAGAATGGTTGATATATCAGTACTTAGATTAATGTATTTTAATGCTTATATTTTGAGAAATATAAGTACTAAGGAAACATTCGAAAGTATATTAGAGGAGTATAGAATTACTCAGGAACAATATGAAGCAGTTCGGAGAAATTTATTTCGAATTGGTCTCCTTACTACAGAAACAGATTTAAATATTATTCATGATTTAAATGAAATTTCAGATAAGTTCAAAGAGTTGTATTCATACTTAGATAAATTTACCAATCCTAAATACAACCGTAAATTACCAAAATTAAAGACTCCAAAGTTAAAGTCCAAAGAAAGATTCAAGATTTCAAAGTTTGGACGTGATTTCATGGAATTTTTCTTGGATTCGGAAGATAAAAAAGAAAAGTGATGATTAAAGAATTAGAGGGACAACGATGAAGGGTGATTTTCTTATGAAATTTAAATATTTTAATGATACTGGTAGAACGATTGCTATTCATCCTGCAACTTTCATTCATGGCTGTACATCCGATAGTAAAAAACCAATTGAACATTTAGAAGAACGAACTTTTAATTTGCCAGAAGGACATTATCCATTTGTGAAAATGTGGGATAATGGAATAGATAGAGGATTGCAACTTTTAATTTCACCGACTAAAAATGAACGATGAGATAAATAAGATGAATGAAACTATATAACTTTGGAGAGTGTAATATTAACTGTGTAAGTAAGAAATGCGTACGATTTCTTACTCACACAGTTTTTTATTTGGTAGAATAATAATATAAAGCTAAAGGAGTGTTTTAAATGGGCAAACCCAAAAGAGATCCTAACTCCGTAGAATTAGCTAACAAGATTATTGAACAGTATCAACCAAAGTCTGTAGAAGATATGCAACATGCATTAAAGGACATATTCGGACCGATGTTTGAATCAATGTTAAAAGGTGAAATGAAAATGAATCATCATTTGGGCTATGAATCAAATGATAAAGGAGAAAAGGAAACAAACAATAGACGGAACGGGTACGGAAAAAAGACAGTCAAAACGACAGCTGGCGAAGTGGATATTGCTGTACCTCGTGATCGTGACGGTTCATTTGAACCACACCTCATTCCCAAGCGTAAAAGAGATGTTTCTGCCATCGAGGATAAAGTCATCTCCATGTATGCAAGAGGAATGTCTCAGCGAGATATTTCATCTACTATCGAAGATATCTATGGTTTCTCCGTGTCTCATGAAATGATATCCGATATTACCGATACAGTGCTTCCTGATTTAGAAGAGTGGCAAAGTCGTCCTTTAAGCAACTGTTATCCTTTTGTGTTTGTAGATTGCCTTTATACGACGATACGTAATGAATACGAAACCAAGAAATACGCTGTGTATACCATGTTAGGCTACACCATGGAAGGAAAGAAAGACATTCTTGGTCTATGGTTAAATGAAACGGAAAGTAAGCATAAATGGATGCAGATCTTTGATGAAATAAAAGCTCGTGGTGTAGAAGATATTTTCTTTATTTCTATGGATGGAGTAAGTGGATTAGAAGATGGAGCTCGTGCCATTTTTCCACAAGTTGTCGTACAACGCTGTATGGTTCATCTCATTAGAAATTCGATTAAGTATGTTCCAAGTAAAGACTATAAAGCTTTTACTGCTGCATTAAAAAAGGTTTACGCAGCACCAAGCCTTAAAGCATGTCATAGTGCATTTGAAACCTTTCAACAACAATGGTCTGCTTATCCTGGAGCTATTGACGTTTGGAAACGGAATTTCTCCCATGTGGAACAACTATTTGATTATGGAAGTGCGATACGCAAAATTATGTACACTACGAATGCCGTAGAAAGTATACATTCCAGCTTTAGAAAAGTGACAAAAAAAGGAGCATTCCCAAACGAGAACGCCCTTCTAAAAGTTTTGTATTTACGAACCAAAGAACTTGAAAATAAGTGGGAAGGTGGCCATATTCAACAATGGGCAATGGTCATGAATCAGCTGTTAATTCATGATCACCTTAATGAACGTGTGTTAAAGTATTTAGAATAACTTACACACTTTTCTTGACAAGCCCATACTTTGTGAAAAAAGACTCCTCAATTTTGATAGAGGAGTCTTCGTAAACTAACCTTTTGGTGGATAGTTATCCTTACCGTAACTATTTTTCTCACGAATCCTTCCGCTTCTATTATGAATTAATAGTTCGGATCCGTTATTAATAGCAATACCTTTCGCTATATTGATAGCTTCATATTGTGTATTTGTTCTTATAGTGGCTCTTGAGTTTCCGCCACCTTTTACTTGCCAGCCACCATCTTTGTGTGGGGTAACATGCTGATTAGGCATTAATAAATTCCTCCTTTTCCATTATACGAACATAAAAACTCTATATGCATAAATGAAAAATTTTGTTATTATAAAATCACATTTTAAATTTCTGATGACCCTATTTGTTCTGCAAAACAAATGGGGTCTTATTTTATTGCTTTTTTAATCTGTCTCTCCATTTTCTTGATTTCTAACCGGAGGTCTCGTTCTGTTTTTCGTTGCGCTTGTCTAATTTTATTGCGAATCTGAGTTTTACTTATCCTTCTCATATGATCACCTCCTATTTGTATAATTATTATAACTATCCTCCTTTCTTACATATTAATTATATATCACATTATTACCTGGCACAATATATAGTAATTTCTTATTTATTCACATCTATATGTAGTTGATCACCTTGTGTGAGATTTAAAAATATGGTAAAATATTAGGTTAATTTTTGTTGCATTTATATTTAATCATAAACAGTTTTTTTCATAGTGCTAAGTAACCAAAATTTAAGAAGTAGTACAGTTTATTATTAAATATCTCTTCTTTTCCCTATTTCCTTCCTTAAATGGCTCCTCTATTGTGTAGATAACTGGCAAATGACCACTATATGAATTTCATTTACTAAAAATACATTGAATCTTACTGTATAGCATTGTGGTGATATCTGGAAGTAAAAGAGATTTATCTATGAAGATGAGTTTTAAAGTAGAAGCAAAGGAGTACTATTTTCTTCTTTTTATCTCTGGGGGAACATGTAATCGTCAGTTGACAAAATATCTACACTGAAACTTGATGAAGTTTGTGTATTTTAGAAAAAAAGAATAGCATGATAGAAAAAAATTAAAAAATATAAATTTATTAAGGAATAAAAATAGGTTTGGTAAGAAAATATAAGTTTTTTTGGAGATAATTAAAAATAGACGACTGTACGAAGAAAAAAAGAGTAATTTCATTTCCAATTTTTACAGGTATAAAAGTTCAAAAAAACATGATACGTTAAAAACAGTAAAATATAATTATAACATTTATATTTTACTATAGTCAATGGAAAAATGAAGGGATGTTGAATTAAATTATCTTGAATTCTTAATCTTTTAAAGTGTTCAAATAAGAAGTAATTAATGTTTTAGAATTTTTCCTCTCACCTTGAAAAAACTACAATTGTAAAAGGAGTTAAAATTAGATGAAAGACGAATTAACCAATGTCACCATTGATGCAGATTTAAGGGAATACATGGTTAATGGTGAGAAATTTTTATTAGGAATAGTTTCAGGACGAGCATTAAAAGAAATCAAAAGGGATATCCCAAACAAGCCAAACACACGGGAGTATATGGGGAAGAAGAATAAAAATGTATCTGAAATGATAGGGACATTGAGGTATAAGCCAGAATTCTTCATGCATAAAAATAATGGAATTCAAATAAACGCTACGTCTTATGTTAAAAATGACGATGGAACTACAACAATCTTTTTTAATGACAGAAATGGTACTTATAATGGCAATCATACAAAGAACGTGCTATCTAAATACGGAAATGAAAAGAGCCATGTAAATATAGCAGTTTATTTTAATGTTCCTGAGGAAGAAATTGTAGATATTACTGTTAGCAAAAATTCAAGTGCCCCCACTCAAGAGATTAGCCGTGGTGAAAAGTTGGGTCATTATGATTGGGTAAAAGAATGTTTACCTAATTATCAAATAAAATACAAAGAAAGTGACGAGTTTGATTTGGATATTGCTACAGTCTTGCATATAGCTGGCATATACCAAATTGATAAAGATCATTATACCTTTTTGAATGATAATTTTAAAAAGTTTCAAAGTTTTTTGCGTAGTAAAGGAAACATTGTAAAAAAATTTAATGATGGAAAATTAGATCTTAAGAAAACTCGTTATATTTTAAAAGACGTAATCGATTTTTATGAATCTATACGATTTGATGAAGATATTCTGGCTTTGGTGAGAAGAAATTTAGAAAGTAAAGGGTGGATAAGGAAAGGGGCTGTTACAGATTCGCTTATGTACAATATAATAAATGCAACCAAATTTGCATTCTATATTCCTAACACTCTTTATCCTTGTTTAAAGGACGACTATGATGTTAATCGTTTGATACATTTAACTAAAAAAGTATTTCCGGAAATTACTTCTAAATTGACAGAATATGAAAATGAGGGATTCAATGTAACTGAAATATGTAGAGGGATCAACATATACCAAGAGATACAAAATCTTATGTTGTTGGAGTTAACTAAGTAATTTATGAAGGGACGAGTTCGTTTGAGAAGAGTTTATGAAACAGAAATATTATTTGAAATTTTACACGGTTCGTATGTTTCTGAAAATTATAATTATGAAATGATCTGTGATAAAGAGGGAATGAATTTCATCACTGAATTTTTCAGAGATGAGAATGTCAGTAATGAAGATGGCAGATTAATATTTAGGGAATCTGTATCAAAAATAAAAGAGCGATTAAAGATTGAAAATATAGAATCATTTTTAGATGATTTCACTCGAACTTATATAAAAGTGTATCCGAAAAATGAAAAGTTTCGTAATTATACTATAGCAAATGCTTATTCATCAGATAGTAATATAAGGATTGTATTTAATACTGATATATTAGAGATTTTATAATCAGAAAACAAAAAAAGCCCACTTATTGGCAAGAGGCTTATTCCTTATATTTCTCTGTAAAATCCAATAAAGATTGACTGAACAGTTCACGCAATCTCAAATGAGGAAACTTATCGGCAGCTAATTGCTGAAACTGTTCATAAATCTCAGCATTTACCTGTACTGTCTTAGTGTTGGTTTTAGAATCTACTGAATAAATTTTAGGATTGATAATGAGTTGTGTACTTGATTCATCCAGTAGTTTTTTTAGCTTATCAAGATTATCATTCAAAAATTGCAAGGAATCATCATAAGTTGCATTATCTACATGTTGAGCCATTTGTTGGTATTCTTCCATGGACATTAATTTATAATACTGTTTTTTTGATTGGTTGTATTGAAAGTTGTCATGGTCGCGCATGATTTTACTAAAAGTAGAGGGAGTCATCCCTAACTTTTTTGCAACATTTTGGAGATGGTTAACTTGTTCCTTTTTCAATAGTCCATTGACTAAGTTTACTCTTTCTTCTGATGATAAATTCATAAAATCATTTGTATTCATGATTATTCCCCCTTTAAAGTATCATTTATTTATAATAGATAGTTTTAAGAGAAATATAACTGCAAATACTGTTATGAAAATTTTAATAGACTACTATAATAAGTTGTTACAAATAATTGGACTGGGTTATGATTCCAGACATGAAAAAGGGGAATATATATGAATTTAGAAAAAGTAGATATTAAAAGGTTGTTGAGAGAAGAGAGGAATAAAAGAGGGCTGACATATGACCAAGTTGCGAGTAAAGTAGGCTGCAGTACTTCATATCTATTTCGAGTAGAAAAGGGGGCTCGTAAGATTCCTCCAGAAAATGTGGTGAGGAAAATCATTGACTACTTTGAATTAGGTGAAGAAGAATTGTTGAATTACCAAAGAGACTTTTCTGAGGTGGACTATAAGACTGAAGTACTATTAAAGGCAGCTAAAACAGTAGATGTCAATAATTTGCAAGAATTTATTAGTTTCTTGAAGATTGTGGAAGGTTATCAAGAAATAGATAAAATATAAGGCGAGTGTAAGCAATGTATTTGAAGCCGTTGAAATGAATCAACGGCTTTTTAATTGTTGCAAGTTTGTTAGTGATGCTACTACGAATTTTTGTTTAGAAAAAGTGCAGTGAATGATATTAAAATTGATAATATAGATAAAATGAAAGCCCAAATAGCCAAATAAATCACCTCCTTAATTTTTCCGATAGTATATAAAACAACTGCCCAATGACAATAGTCAATGGAATAAGAAAAAGCACCTGTAGAATTTAATCTACAAGTGCTTTCTGCTTAGTATGAGAAAGTAATTGATTTTGTAGTGATGAGAACATACGGTTCCACCTCTAATTAGACGTGTAAAATTTTTGTTAAAATTATTTTAACATTAAATGTTTTTATATGTAAATAATGATGATTTTAGTGGTCCTTTCTTGGTACAATAGATTTATATCTTATTATTTATTTCAATATACCAAGAAAGTAGGTGTGACTATTGCAATCATATAATAAAAAGAAATTAAGTGAACGTGATATTTGTACAAAATTTATTACACCTGCCATTCAAAACAGTGGATGGGATATACAAAGGCAAGTTAGAGAAGAATATACCTTTACAGATGGACGAGTGATCGTTAGAGGAAAATTGACTGCGAGAGGTAAGAGAAAAAGAGCTGATTATTTACTATCCTATAAGCCAAATTTACCACTTGCAATAGTAGAGGCAAAAGATAATAAGCACTCTATTGGTAGTGGACTGCAACAAGCGATTGAATATGGGAATATTTTAGATATACCTTTTGTGTATGCGTCTAATGGAGACGGATTTTTCGAACGTGACCTATTAACAGGCAAAGAACGTGAATTAACCCTTGAGCAATTTCCGACGCCTGAAGAACTATGGAACAGATATACGATTGCAAAGGGGTTGTCTAAACAACAAGAGGAGATTGTACAAGAACCCTATTATTTTGGGGAAGATAAAAAAACACCACGCTATTATCAGCGTATAGCCATTAATCGTACAGTTGAAGCTATTGCCAAAGGACAAAACCGCTTATTATTAGTGATGGCTACAGGAACAGGTAAAACATATACAGCTTTTCAAATTATTCATCGCCTGTGGAAAGTCAAGGAAATGAAAAAAGTGTTGTTTCTTGCTGATCGAAATATCTTAGTTAATCAAACAATACAAAATGATTTTAAACCTTTTGGTAATGTTATGACCAAAATTACAAATAGACATATGGATAGTTCTTATGAAGTATATCTTTCCCTATATCATCAACTATCAGGAAGTACAGACGAAATGGAAATCTTTCGAGAGTTTAGCCCAGATTTCTTTGACTTAATTGTGGTAGATGAATGTCATCGAGGCTCAGCGAAAGAAGAATCGAGATGGAGACGCATATTAGAGTACTTTTCATCCTCTACTCAACTTGGATTGACAGCTACCCCTAATGAAACAGAGGAAGTAAGTAATATTCATTATTTTGGCAAGCCGATCTATACTTATTCTCTAAAACAGGGAATTGATGATGGATTTTTAGCTCCTTATAAAGTTATTCGAATTGGATTAGACCGAGACCTCGAAGGATATAGACCCGAAAAAGGAAAAGTTGATAAACAAGGTAACATAATAGATGATCGTGAGTATAATCAAACAGATTTTGATCGTACATTAGTGATAGATGACCGGACAAAAATCATTGCCAAAAAGGTTACAGAATTTCTTAAAGAAAATGATCGATTTGCTAAGACAATTGTTTTTTGCCATGATATTGATCATGCTGAGCGAATGAGACAAGCACTTGTTAACGAAAATAGCGATATCGTTAAAGAAAATTCTCGTTATATCATGCGAATTACCGGTGACAATGAGGAAGGTAAAGCTCAACTTGATAATTTTATAGATGAAGAAAGTCTATATCCTACTATTGTCACTACTTCAAAATTAATGACAACAGGTGTGGATGCGAAAACCTGCAAGCTGATAGTATTAGATCGACACATTAATAGTATGACGGAGTTTAAGCAAATTGTTGGTCGAGGCACACGTTTAAAGCCAGAATATGGGAAAGAATACTTTACTGTAATGGATTTTCGAAATGCTTCTCGTTTATTCGCAGACCCTGATTTTGATGGTGATCCAGTGCAAGTATATGAACCAGGTGATGATGATCCTGTAACACCACCTGATAATGAAGAAGATGACATGGGTAATATTGGTGGAGAAGGCAGCAAAACTGGGAACGATTTTGGTGATGATTGGGGCGATGATGATGGAGAAGATAGTAACAACCAGCGTATGAAATATTATGTCGATGATGTACCAGTAATGGTCATTAATGAAAGAGTCCAATACTATGATCAAGATGGGAAATTAATCACAGAAAGTCTAAAAGATTATTCAAAAAAAGGTATTTTACAAGAATATCAAACTTTAGCTGAATTTATTAAAAGGTGGCATACCGAAGATAAAAAAGATGCTATTATAGAAGAATTAAAGGAGCATGGCATATTGTTGGAGGCATTAAAAGAGGAAGTAGGTAAAGACATTGATGAATTTGATCTCATTTTACATGTTGCCTTTGACGAGAAGCCACTCACACGTTCTGAACGTGCGAAAAAAGTGAAGCAGCAAGATTACTTAAATAAATATTCAGGTGTTGCAAAAAAAGTATTAGAAGCCTTGTTGGAAAAGTACCAAGATGAAGGTCGATTTGACTTCGATGATATTAAAGTCTTAAAACTTAAACCTTTTGATGAACTTGGGAATCCGATGAAGATTGCAAAAGAATTTGGTGGTAAAAAGGGTTACCAAAAAGCAGTCAAAGAATTAGAAGATAAACTTTATGCCTAAACTTAATAGATTTGTACAGCAATATAGTTGAAGGAGTATGACAAATGACAATTGAGAACATGATAAAAAGAATACAAAACATTATGAGACAAGATGCTGGAGTAGACGGGGATGCACAACGAATTTCCCAATTAGTGTGGATGCTGTTTTTAAAAGTGTATGATGCAAAAGAAGAATTTTGGGATTTTGCAGAAGATGATTTTAAATCAATCATTCCTGAAGCATATCGTTGGCGTAATTGGGCAGTTGATGAAAAGGATGGTAAAGCATTAACTGGCGATGAGTTAATGGAGTTTGTTGATACGAAATTATTTCCTGCGCTAAAAGAATTAGAAATCGACGAATTAACGGAAAAACGAAAAGCAATTGTTAAATATGTATTTGAAGATGCGAACAATTACATGAAAAGTGGTACGCTATTACGTCAGGTAATCAACATTATAGACGAAGTAGACTTTACAGAAAATGAAGACCGTTATGCCTTTAACGATATTTATGAACAAATATTAAAAGACTTACAGAGTGCTGGCTCGGCTGGTGAATTCTATACCCCAAGAGCAGTTACAGATTTTATGACCGATATTCTAAAGCCACAAGTTGGTGAAAAAATTGCTGATTTTGCTTGTGGTACTGGTGGCTTTTTAATTTCTGCATTAGATTACTTAACAGAGCAAATTAAAACACCAGAACATCAAGAAATGGTACAAAACAACTTATATGGAATCGAGAAAAAGCCATTACCTTATTTATTAGCTATTACAAATATGATTTTGCATGATATAGATGCACCAAATATTTTACATGGCAATTCTTTAACACGAAATGTACGTGACTATAAGGAAAACGAGAAAGCTGATGTTATTTTAATGAATCCTCCTTACGGTGGTGTGGAGGAAGAATCCATTAGAGTTAACTTTCCAACCGCATTGCAGTCCTCGGAAACAGCTGACTTATTTATGTCATTAATTCTTTATCGTTTAAAGAAAAATGGTAGAGTTGGTGTCGTTTTACCTAATAGCTTTTTGTTCGGCGATGACAGAGCGAAAATAAATATTAAAGAAAGACTGTTAGAAGAGTGCAATTTACATACGATTGTACGTTTGCCTGAAGGTGTGTTTTCACCTTATACATCCATAGAGACGAATTTATTATTTTTTGATAAAACTGGACCGACAAAAAATGTGTGGTATTTTGAACATCTATTGCCAGAAGGCTATGCTCGTTATTCCAAGACGAGACCTTTAAGAAAGCAAGAATTTGAAGCAGAAAAAGCATGGTGGGACAAGCGTGAAGAAACAGAATATGCTTGGAAGGTATCAATTGAGGAGATTAAAAAGCGCAATTACAACCTAAATATTAAAAATCCCCATTCCAATGATGAAGAAATAAATCAAAAGTCTGCTTTAGAGATCGTGAAAGAATTACAACAATCACAAAAAGAAGTAATTACTATCATGGAAGCCTTAGAGAAAGAATTGTCATAATGGAAAGTGGTGAGAGAATGACTGTCACAATTGAGATGATGAAACAAAAAATATTAGAGCAAGCAATGCGTGGCGAATTAGTTGAGCAAAACCCTAATGATGAGCCTGTTGAGGTTTTGTTGGAGCGGATTGAAGAAGAGAAAAAACGGTTGGTAAAAGAGAAACCGAAACCATTACCACAAATTGAAGATGATGAAATTCCTTATGAACTTCCTGAAGGGTGGAAATGGGTAAGGCTTAGGGATATAGTTGATCTATTAAATGGTAGAGCGTATAAAAAACATGAGTTATTAAATAAAGACGAAGGGAGGACCCCTGTTTTAAGAGTAGGTAATTTCTTTACTAATAATAGTTGGTATTATTCTGATTTAGACCTTCAAGATGACAAATATTGTGATAATGGAGACTTGCTTTATGCCTGGTCTGCATCATTTGGACCTAAAATTTGGAACGGAGGTAAAGTAATTTATCATTACCACATTTGGAAAGTGAATATCTTTGGGGGTGTGAGTAAACAATTTTTATACTATCTTTTCCTAAAAGATGTTAATGATATAAAAGATGTTACTACGGGTAGCACTATGGTTCATGTAACAAAAGCCAATATGGAAAAAAGGGTTTTTCCACTACCACCTTTAAATGAACAAAAATATATAGTTGAAAAAATTGAATCATTATTTGATTTATGTGAAAAATGGGAGCAGGAAGTTAGCAAACAACAGGTTTACCTTTCTACCTTACGTGAAAAAGTATTGGACGATGCGATGAAAGGGGTATTGGTGGAACGAGATCCAAATGATGAACCTGCTGAAGTACTACTAAAGCAAATTGAAGAAGAAAAACAGGAATTGATTAAAGAAAAGAAAATTAAGAAGCAAAAGCCCTTGCCACCGATTGAAGAGGATGAGATTCCTTTTGAGTTACCCAATGGCTGGAAATGGGTTCGTATAAGAGATATTACTTTAGTAAACCCACGAAACCAAATCGATGATGAGTTAGATGTGGGCTTTGTCCCTATGAAAATGATAAACGAAGGGTATTCGACAGATCACACATTTGAGATCAAAAAATGGAAAGAAGTAAAAAAAGGTTTTACACACTTTAAGGAACAAGATATTTTAGTTTCTAAGATTACACCTTGTTTTGAAAATAAAAAATCTGTTATAGTGAAGAATCTTCCAAATGACACTGGAGCGGGAACAACAGAGTTACATGTTTTAAGACCATTCCATGAGTATATTATGAAAGAATATCTCATGGTTCTTTTTAAGAGTAATACTTTTATAGAAAAAGGCGTGCAAACATTTACAGGTACAGCTGGTCAGCAGAGAATAAGTAAAGAATTCTTAGAAAATTATATCATTGGGTTGCCTCCGCTTAATGAGCAAAAGCGTATTGTTGAGAAGATTGAAAAAATATATAAATATATTCATGAATTTGAATCGCGAATACTTTTACCTAAATAATATACAATTGGCAGTTGTAAACTACTTAATTTAAGATGAGTTAAAATTGCTATTTTGTTAGAGAAAAGTATTAAAGAGAAAAAACTAATAAACTTCATGAATTGATGTTTTTTAAAGACTTAAACTTACTTCAATTTATCAATAAAGACAGTTCAAAATAAGAGCTGTCTTTATTAATTAATTTAAAAGGTAGTGATGAAAATGATATCTGATGAATTATTGAAAAGTGTATCAGAAATTTTTATTGGAGATAACGATAGTCCATTTTTTTATAAAAGTGGTCCAGTGCTTGTTGACTTTTTTAATAGGCATTTTGATTATTTAGATGTTTATCAGAGTGGATTTCCTTCACGTTGGTGGTATGTTGCTGATAAGCTCGAAGAATTTGTAGAACAAGAAAGAATCAATGACTTTTTTACTTTAATATTAAGCAAGAGATATGTTATGAAAGAATTTCAAATAAACGAAGTACAAGCGGTAGCATATGCTGAAAAATTATTAAATGTATTCAATGAACAATTGCAATATGATGAGTTTCAATTAATTCGTAAAGAGGATCGAATTTATCTAATTGACAAAAACAAAGATTTAGAAGAAATAGGAGAAGGTGGTTTCGCAAAAGTATATTTTCGTAACAGTGACTGTAAAGTGATTAAAAAGTTGAAAGATCAATATATTGCAAATCAATCTGTATGCAGTCGATTTAAAAGAGAATATGATATAACTAATTCAATACAAGATGTTGAAGGAGTTATTAAATTATTTAATTTTGATGATACTAAAATGGAATATGTGATGGAAAAAGCAGATAATATTTTATCTGATTATATTGAAAAAAACGAAATAACAAGGAGTTTTAAGTTTGAACTAATCGAAAAACTATTAGAAATAATGAAAGCCATACATGGAAGAAATATTATTCATAGAGATTTAAGTCCGACTAATATTTTATTTGTAGACAATCGTATGAAAATTGCAGATTTTGGATTAGGGAAAAATTATGAAGTAATTCATTCACACAGAACACTGGATACTAATGCGTTAGGTCAATACGATTATTGTGCTCCTGAACAAAGGAATTCATTAAAAGATGGTGATAAACGTAGCGATGTATATGCAATTGGTAGGATAATAAATTTTATTTTAAATGGTAGTCCAAGTAACGGGCGACATGAATTAAGCCAATTAGTAAATAAGGCAACAAGTCTGGAATCTGAGAATAGATTTAATTCAGCTGTTGAAATGTATTCAACTTTTTTGAAGATAAAGGAAATTGCAAACAAACGAAATCTTAAAGAAATAGCATATGAATATATTCAAAAAAAAGAATTAAGTATGGAAGTAATACAATTTATAGATAGTCTTTCTGGAGTCGAAATTTGTTCAGAAATAGTATCCAATTCCCTTTTTAAGGAGATTGCAATAGAGTACATGGAGCATAGTACCAATAATGAGATACGTATAATTAATGATATAGATAATAATTTTAGAGATGTATGTTATACTTTTGAATCAAATGACCCAATCGCACTATTTGCAACAATGGTACTTGAAAATACGAATTTTACATTTTTAACAATGGAAAAAGCAGCACAAATTCTTTCTTATATTGCGTATTCAGTTAATAGATTCAATGCTCAAAGGATTATTGAGAAAGTGATACGAAAAGGAATTGATCCGTTATTGGAGGAAATATTACGTTAGTGAAAATCTATTATTGAGACTTATAGTAACCAAAATATCAAAAGTATTAGTATTTTATAAAGTTGCTACAAAAGTTCACAAAGGAGCCTTATAAAATGGCGTATGAAGATAAAAAAGTATTTAATATTTATTATATAAATTTTTCAAAAGTCTACGAAATTTCAATGATGCTAAATAATGTCGTTATATCATCCATTCAAAAAGAAAATAGCTCATCATCTGAGAATACAAATTCCATTACTGCAAACACCTCCGCTTCAACAGCATTAAGTAATTTAGCATCTATAAAAAGTTATATGGGTACACAACTAACAGAAAAAAAGACAGATACTTCAAAAATGATAGAATCCCTTGATGTTAAAACAACTAAGTCAATCTTGTTAAGAGAAATAGATAAAAAAAGCAAAATAGTAGATAAATTTACGAAATGTTGTGAAGGGGACTTAGTTAAAATTGACAATGTAGTTTTAAATATATTGAACGAAGAGAACTTAAGAGAGTTAAAATTATTTAGAAGCAATGCACTCAAGGACTTTCGTGTAGAGGGAGTAGATGTTAATAATTTAATTACTTCAATGTTAAAAGACTATTCATATCTACTATATGGTCAATTACCTGAGTCTTCTGAAAGGGTTGTAATTAAAATCCCAATGGAATTAGAGAATGAATTTGAAAGCAATTATAATATTGACGATATTACTATAGGAAGAGTTTCTATAATTGGAGTTTATAAGGGTACTGTAAAAGAAGAAAAAGTCAATACCAATACTTTTAATTATTTATATGACATAGGGCAAAAGCAAGAGTCACAGAAATTAGGTAATCAGTCCGAAAAGATAATTTCAAGTGCATATCAAGAACAAGGTATTCAATCTAAAACTGCTTTTCAGGATAGTGAGTATAAGTTTATTGATATAATTGCTATAGTACAGAATGTGAATCTTAATGAAGAAATAGAATTGTGACTGCTAAACTAGAGTAGACAGTTTTTGCTAGATAAAAAGACACACTTATTTACACAAAAATATTAATAATAAGAACTTCCATTGTACAATGTTTATATCAAAACATACAGAACAGTGGAGGACGTAAAGGTGGATAAGTGGGAAATGTATATGGAAATACATCAATTAATTAAAAAGGGTTTTAGTAAGACAAAGGTAGCTGAAAAACTAGGAATCTCAAGATCAACCGTTCATCGTTATCTAAAAAAGAATCCTTCGGATATGTCTAAGTGGGTTGATTCCATTCAAACCAGAAGTAAGAAATTAGATCCTTATAAAGAACTAATTTTATCCTGGCTAAGAGAACATCCAGATATGTCTGCGGCACAAGTAGAAGATTGGCTAAAAGAAAGATACGAAGATTTAGAAGTAGGTGAAAGTACGGTTCGCTCCTATGTTAGAGAACTTCGAGAGGAATATAAAATAAGAAAGGAAACTTCACCACGAATTTATGAGGCTATTCTCGATTCACCTATGGGTGAGCAAATACAAGTTGATTTTGGTCATACGAAACAGAAGGCAGCAGACAGTAAGGAAGTAAAATTAAACTTTATAGCATTTGTACTATCTAATTCTAGATATAAATATATGGAATGGTTGGATAGGCCATTTACTACCCAAGATGTCATTAAAGCACATGAAAATGCATTTAAGTGGTATGGAGGAATTCCAGGTGAATTGGTATATGACCAAGATAGTTTAATCGTTGTCAGTGAGAATGGTGGGGATTTAATTTTAACACAAGAGTTCCAACAATATAAAGAATCTAGGAATCTAAACCTTCGTGTTTGCCGCAAGGCGGATCCAGAGAGCAAAGGAAAAATTGAAAATGTAGTTGGATTTATTAAACATAATTTCGCTAAACATCGAGTTTTTCATAACATTGATTCTTGGAATGAACAAGGGTGGGAATGGCTTCATAGAACTGGAAACTATAAAATTCACCATACAACAAAAAAGAGACCGGTCGAAGTATTTTCCCTGGAAAGACAACACTTAAGACCAGTCACCAAAAATATAGATATAAAATATAACTATGAAAATAGTATATCAAGATGTGTCCATAAGGACAATACCATTCGATATTTATCTAACCGTTATACTCTACCATTGGGGACGTTTGGCAAGTACGAAACGGTCTGCATTAAGGAAACGGAGGAAAGAGAATTAATCATTTATAGCCCTGAAACAGGTGAAATCATAGCAAAGCATACGATCCCTGACGAGAAAGGGTTATTGATTAAAGATAGAAAACATAGCCGTGATAGAACAAAGGGTATTGATGCATTTATGAATACAGTTGCCGAGCATTTTAATGACAGTGAGATGGCTTATGATTATCTACAAGCAGTAAAAGGGAAGTACCCTCGATATATTAGGGATCAACTCCAAATGATAATAAAAGAGACAAAAACAAATAACAAAGAAATTCTATCAACAGCATTGAAAGAGTGTATAAAGAGGAATCTTTATGGTGCCACAGATTTTAGCGATGTCGTTGCCTATTTAAAACGACATCGACAAATGGAAGATACACCAAATGATACCGCTAAGAATGTAACACGAGTAAAAGGAGTTTCAGCTTGGGTTATGGAAACAGAAGCTCAAAAACGAGAAGTGAATGCCTATACTGCCATATTGGAAGGTGATCCAGTATGAGCCAGTTAAATCAATTACAAGAATTGATGAGAACTCTACGTTTAACAGAAACAGCAAATCACCTTCCTGCATTAATTAGAGAGGCTGAGCAAAAGGATTCCTCCTTTACTCAGTTCCTCCTAGATGTAGTAAAATATGAACAAACTCGCAGAGAAGAAAAGCAGTTAGAAAAACGATTTAAATGGGCTACATTTCCGTTCCAAAAGACATTAGAGGAATTCAATATAAAAGAACAGAAATCATTAAGCAATAAACATTTGAATAGGTTGAAGGATTTAACTTGGATAGAACAGTTACACAATATCATTCTATTAGGACCACCAGGTAGTGGGAAAACTCACATATCAATTGGATTAGGAATCGAAGCGTTAAACCAAGGTTACAAGGTTATCTTTACTACGATGGGAGACCTTATTCATGTATTAAAAACGGAAGAAATTACTCGAAAATCACAGACGAGAATGAAAAGAATAAGAGATGCAGACTTAGTTATTATTGATGATTTGATGTTTATGGCGATGGATTCACAGGAAGCTAATATGTTCTTCCACTTGATTAATGATTTATACAATCAATCATCCATCATTTTAACTTCAAATAAAGCACCTAAAGAGTGGGGAGAGCTATTAGGTGACCAAGCAATTACAACAGCTATATTAGATAGAATTCTACACCGAGTTGAAATCATTCATCTAAATGAAGATAGTTATCGAATGAAACATAGATCGACCATATTTGGGCAAGAAAGTGTTTCAAATTAATGAGCATAAATTGTGTCTTTTTACTTGACGGTCACAAGAATCCGAACCTATTAAAATTCCTTGGTATAGAAAAATTATAAATTGGTTGAAAAAAAGAGGTAACTGATATGCAGAGGTTTATTTTATATACTTATAAAAATAGATTTGAATTTGAGAGTTTTTACAAAGATAAAGAAAGTGAAGGATATAGTATTAATCCATTTATATTTCAGGAAACGAGAGAGTTACTTGAAGAAAATCCTGATACTATTATAGATATATCGAATTTAATACAATATTTATTTGTACAAACTGGGGATATAATGGCAGGATATAATAATTTAATAAATGCAAGTGAAGATACAATTTTTATTATAAAAGAATCATTATCACAAGAGGCATTAGAAGTTTTTAATGTGTACTTTATTGAAAAAGAACCATTATACCCTGATACTATCATTGAAGAACGAGAAATAGCGGAACAAACTTCAAAAATTATCCCTTTCAATAGATTAATTTTATATTCTTATAAAAATTCAGATGAATTAGATAAGATAGTTGAAACGTTAAATCAAAGTGAGACTCCTTTGATTAGTTTTAGTCAAATAAAAGATGCTTTTATAGAAAATTTCAAAGAAGTCGTCGGTGCTGGAAAAGAAGTTTTTGTCGATATAACATCTCTTGTTTCTGCAACAACAGATAATGCAAATCTTATTTATTATGCAGAAAAAATATTCATCGAAAATCCTTACTTTAAGATATTTGTACATATTGATCAAGTAGAAGCAACTTTAGAAAAATTCAAATTAGTATTTAAAAAAGTACAACCTATTCAAAAATTACTTTCATTTGAGAATTACTCAGAAGAATTGGATGATGAAAAAACGATTAGAATTGTAGATTTACCAAACGATAAAGTTAAAAAGTTGATAGAAGATATTAATGAGAACCTATTTGGTCATAAAAAATTTAAAGATCAATTACCAGATGTAATACGAAATTTTCTATTCTTAAATCGATTAAAGGAAAAGAAGATTTTATCACTCTTTTTATTAGGAAATACCGGGTTAGGAAAAACGGAATTTGCTGCTTTGTTGAAGAATCAAATTAATCCAAATACTTCATTGGTGAAAATTAACTTTGGTAATTATAGTAGTCAAGATGCACTAAATAGTCTTATTGGCAGTCCTCGAGGATTTATAGGATCTGAAGAGGGCGAATTAAGTAAAAAAATAATGAAGAGTAGAGCTGGAATAATTTTATGCGATGAATTTGAAAAAGCTAATAAACAGATATTCAATTTTTTTCTTGAGCTATTGGAAGATGGAGTTTTTACTGATTCCTTATCAAATGAACATAACGTTGATGGCTATATTATAATATTTACATCTAACTTAGATAAAGAACGGTTTTACAGGGAGATTCCTCCTGAGTTCCAATCACGTTTAGATTTGGTTTGTGAATTTAGTTCCTTAAATGATAAGGAAAAAAGTGAATACATTGATTATTTTGTTTCTGACTTAATATATAAAATAAATCACGAACCATCGTTAGAAGATATAGACCTTTCACCTCAGGAAATTCAACAACTAAAAGATATAAATTTATATGATATTAAAAATATTAGAGACATAAAGAGAGAGGTAGTAGATAGACTTTTGAAAAAATATTATTGATTAGAATTTCCAAGTAAATAAAGGTGTAAGAACAAATTTTAAAGGAAGGGCTAATAATGTGTGAAGACAAAAATAAAGAAAAAATGATAATTGAACAGGAATTAGATGAGGAAGCATTGGAATTCATATTTAGACTTTATAGTAACACCTTTAAAGAGTTAGCTGAACGATAATTGTATTGATTATTGCAGATGAAATGAGCCACTTATGCATAGTTTTGAGCCGCTCGTTGCGGAAAATAGAGCCACCATTTGCAGAGATGAGAGCCACTAATGGTAAGATTTCTCTTTAAAGAAGAGATCCATAGCCACAGCGGAAGCTGCTTGCCATTGACTGTAACGCCCGATTCTTTGTATTTGGTGGAAGGGGTCGGGGCCCCGCCAGCAAATGCTTAGAATCGGTTTGTCCGTGTTATCATATTTGAGCAGGTGTGCCTATTTGGCATTATTTATGACAGACCTGCGATTTATTCACTCAACACGGACAAAAGTTAAGTCAATGGTGGCGGACAATAGTATTTACGCTATTTATGGCAGAAAAATAATTATGGCTCTCCTTACCGCAGTTAATGGCTCAAACATCCGCATTCGGTGGCTCAAAAGTCCGCACTGCTGGCTCAAACTGTCCGCAATACTCATGTATGATGAATCTTGTGGAGATGTACTCAGATAATCAAGGGTTCCATTGTAGGAATAACCAGATTTAATTGATATTCAATTTGTTTTTAAGTTAAATATTGTTCGCTAAACTATTTTACGCAAATTGTACGCATACAAATTATAAACCCTTGAGATATCAGTACTTAGACACCATTATCGACCCCGACCACCAGTATCCAAGTAGCCACATAGGAAAATCAAGAACATGAATTCATGGGAGTTAGTTTGTGGATGATAATAGATTAATTAATAATAGCATTGGTAAATGGTTTACCAATGCTATTTTTTTGCCTCTCAAATAACCACGGTGAACCGTACCATAAATAGTGGTAAAGCAAAGGGTAGAAATTGAATTGAGTAAAACTGTAATAGAAAAGTAAAAATAGTGAATTCTAAACGCCTTTAGATTCTTCCATAAATGTAGGACCTTTTCCTTTTGTATTAAGTTTGGGGGAATAAACGTTCCTGTTTTATTAAATTTCATATGTTTAGATGTTATAATACTCAATAGAAGAAAACGTAATAAGTGTCCAATAAATTTTATAAAAAAGGAGCGAATTTGAATGGAAAACAAAACAGACATCCTAATCTATCAAACAGAGAACGGAGATACAAAAATTGATGTTAAATTAGAAGATGAAACAGTTTGGATGACTCAAAAGGCTATAGCAGAATTATATCAATCGACTAAGCAGAATATAAGCCTTCATATTAAAAATATATTTGAAGAAGAGGAATTAGATGAGAATGCAGTTGTCAAGTAATACTTGACAACTGCAAAAGATGGTAAGAATTATAAAACTAAACATTACAACCTCGAAATGTTTCTAGCAATTGGCTATCGTGTTCATTCACACCGTGGTACACAGTTTCGCCAATGGGCAACAGAACACCTAAGTGAATACTTAGTCAAAGGTTTTACAATGGATGATGAGCGATTGAAGGAAATTCGTAATATTGGCTCAGATTACTTCGATGAATTACTGGAACGTATTCGTGATATTCGTGCATCTGAAAGGCGATTTTATCAAAAAATTACAGATATTTATGCGACATCTATTGATTACATCCCAAGTACACCAGTAGCGAAAGAGTTCTTTGCAACGGTTCAAAATAAACTTCATTTTGCAATTCATGGCCATACAGCTTCGGAACTCATTAAGAAAAGGTCAGATGCTACAAAGCCTAACATGGGATTGACTAGTTGGAAAGGTGATAAGGTGCGTAAACAAGATGTTTCTGTAGCAAAAACTATTTGACACAAGAAGAACTTGGAGATTTAAACCGTATCGTAACAATGTATTTAGATTATGCGGAAAATCAGGCTAGAAGGAAAAAAACGATGTATATGAAAAACTGGGGAGAGAAATTAGATGCTTTTTTAGCATTCAATGAGCATGAAATATTAACAAGCGCAGGGAAAATAAAGGCTAAAGTAGTGGAGCAATTTGCAAATGAACAATATGAAGCCTTTCATCAACAGCGATTAGAAAACCTACCGAAAGATAATTTTGATAAGTTTATAGAGCAGGAAAGGTTGAAATAAAATATCCACGGAAACTTAGTCAAAGCTTATAAATTTGCGTTAAAAATAGGGACATTACAATACAAACATATAGAACCATTAATAAGTCAGAGCTCCTCACAAGATTATTGAAGAGGAGCTCTAAGTGTTTTATTTTACCCTATAAAGGCAGTATGGTACGATAATTGAGCCTCTAACGACTGAAGTTATGAATGTTCTTGGATAGATAATAAATGGTCATCATTCTAGAGGTGCAGTCTTAATTCTAATTGTGATAGACTAATTGAGAGAATGATCGAAAAGGAGAACAAGAAAAATAATGCGTGTTTTTCAAGATTTAAAAAAATATAAAGGATTACTTGCTCTCGTATTTTTCCTCACGTTAGGAAATACGATTGGCGAACTATATTTACCCCGCTTACTTTCCTTAATCGTAGATAACGGGATAGCGGTAGAAAACGTTCAATATGTACTCAGAATCGGTGGAATCATGTTGATTGTGACATTATTGACGATTTTCGTGCGTGGATCAGCTTCTTTTTTCTCTGCAAAAGCTGCCATGTCTTATTCACGCGATCTACGTAAACGGATTTTTAATAAAGTCAATCACATGACCTTTGATGAAACAGAGACTTTAGGGATTTCATCTCTGATTACTCGGACGACGAACGATGTGGGGCATATTGAACAATTTGTCCTGCTTATGATGCGTCCACTCTTACGGGCACCCCTCCAATTTGTTGGAGGATTAGCCATGGCTTATTTAACTCATCGGCGTTTAACAGCGATTGTGCTGATTAGTATGCCGATTATCTTTGTTCTTATTTACTTTGTTATTAGAGTCGTTATTCCCTATTTTCCTAAGCTGCAAAAATCCTTAGATCGAGTTAACCTGTTGTTGCGTCAACGGTTAACAGGATTAAAAGTTATTCGTGCTTTTTATAGAGATGAAGAAGAAGAAGCAATTTTTGAAGAGGCAAATGATGACTACTACCAATTATCCATGCGTATTAATAATACGATGAGCACTGTACAACCATTATTAACCTTTGTTGTTGGTGTGACAACAGTGATTGCCGTTTATTTTGGGGCGCAGTTTATTATCGATGGGACAATGCATATTGGGGAATTAATGGCGTTTATTCAGTATACTGCGCAAGTGATGACAGGTTTAGTGATGATTTCACGTATGTTGACCATTATTCCTCGCACGTCTACATCGATTTCACGTGTACAAGAAGTCATCGATTATCCCTCTCGAAAAATGGGTGGAATAAAAAGGTTAACTGAAGCGATGCATACGATTGAAGCAAAAGATCTAACGTTTTATTATCCAGAAGCCAATTTACCTGCTTTGTCCAAAATTAATTTTTCATTAAAAACAGGAGAAGTACTCGGAATTATTGGGGGTACGGGTTCCGGAAAATCAACTTTCCTCAAATTGCTCATGCAATTCTATGAACCAACAGAAGGAGAGTTGCTTATTAATGGTGAACGAATAAACGAGCTTAACACCGATGATGTACGCCATCAGATGAGTTATGTACCGCAACAGAACTTCTTTTTCTCTGAATCGGTGCGTGGCAATATGCAGTACAGTAATCCCCACATATCTGATGAGAAAATTCTAAAAGATTTAACTGCTGCTCAAGCACGTGAATTTTTACCAGCAGATGAGCCGTTGGATGCAAAAGTGGTTCGCGGGGGCGCGAATTTCTCTGGTGGACAAAGACAACGGCTTGCTATTACAAGAGCATTAGCTCGTGACGTCAATGTCTATATTTTTGATGATTCATTTTCTGCATTAGATTACCGAACAGATTATGAGATCAGGCAAGCACTTGAAGACCGTTTAGAAGGTGTGATGACGATCATCGTAGCTCAGCGTGTAGCAACGATACGTCATGCTGATAAGATTCTTGTTTTAGAAGACGGAAAAGTCCAAGGTTACGGGAGTCATGCCGATTTATTGGCAAATAACCCCGTCTATCATGAAATTGCAATGTCACAAGGAGAAGAGGGGGTGGGTACATGATGGACCAAAAGCAAAAAGAAGAAGGGACGTTAAAACGATTAGCTAACTATTTGGCTAACTATAAACTCACCTTAATTATCTCACTCGTATTTACCGTCATTGTCACAATCATTCAAGTATTTACACCTGTTGTTTTAGGTCGTATTCTCAATCATTTGCAAATCGCATTCCGAGATAATATTGCCGTGGATCTTCGATGGATCCTAAATATTATTTTGCTTTTAATCGGGATGTATATCGTTTTAGCAGTGGCGGATATTATTAAAGAGCGTACGCTCGTGTATTTATCTCAACGATTGATCAAAGACATGCGTACAGAAGTGTCTGAAAAAATTAAAAAAGTCCCACTCAAATATTTTGACAATCAGTTGACAGGTGATTTGATTAGCCGTGTGACGAATGATATTGACAAAATTGGTAGTAACATTCAGATCAGTGTCAGTCAAATTTTTGGAAGTCTAATGTTAGTGACCGGAATTTTAATAATGATGACTAATATCAGCTGGATATTGTCAATTGCTTTCTTACTAACGGTACCTTTGAGTTTCTTAGCGACACGCTTTATTACGAGTCGTTCCCGTCATTTTTTCCAAGAAAAATCAAGGGGCTTAGGAAGTATGGTTGGCTTCGTAGAGGAAAATTTCACTGGAACTGACTTAATTAAAGCCTTTAGTTATGAAGAGCAATCAGATGAAGACTTCAGAAATATTAATAACAATCTTTACGAAGTTTCTTGGCGGGCGAGTTTCATGGCAGGGATACTTCTACCTGCCATGACCTTCATCGGTAACCTTGCTTATGTAACCATTGCCATTGTCGGGAGTTTCCTTGTTATATCGGGAAGCATCCTGATTGGGGATGTGCTTGCTTTTATCCAATACTCTCAAAATATAAGGCGTCCAATTGAAGTTATTGCAGAAATGGCTAATCAACTCCAAGAAACATTGGCTTCAGCAGAGCGCGTTTTTAAGTTTCTTGATGCACCAGAGGAAACAGAAAATGATGTCAATCAGTTGATGGTCCCGATTCAATCGATTGAATTTGATAGGGTCAACTTTGCTTATGAAAAAAGTAAGCCGGTTATTAAAAACCTCAATCTAAAGGTTAGACGAAATGAAACGGTAGCGATTGTCGGTCATACCGGGGCAGGAAAATCGACGATTATCAATTTATTGATGCGCTTCTATGATGTATCATCGGGCCAGATATTGATTAATGACACCGATATTCGCACAGTATCAAGGGAGAATCTCCGCTCCTTTTTCGGTATGGTTTTGCAAGATACCTGGCTTATTCAAGGGTCAATTTATGATAACATTCGCTTCGGTAACCTTGATGCATCTAAAGAAGAGGTGATTGAAGCAGCTAAACAAGCCTATGCCCATCACTTCATTTCTTCACTTCCGAATGGATATGAGGCTCAAATAAATGAAGAAGGGAACAATTTGTCTCAAGGTCAGCGCCAATTAATTACAATTGCCCGTGCCTTTGTCAGTGACCCTGATATTTTAATTTTAGATGAAGCGACCTCCTCTGTCGATACACGTACGGAACGAATGATTCAAAGTGCTATGAGTAATTTGATGGATGGTCGTACCAACTTTGTGATTGCCCACCGACTATCAACCATCGTTGATGCGGACGTCATTTTAGTGATGGACAAGGGACATATCGTTGAACAGGGAAGTCATGATGAATTGCTCAAACAGAACGGAACCTATGCGGATTTATATCAAAGTCAGTTTATGGTTTAAAACAATCAGTCGGTTAAGGAGAGTAACACTTTGAAAATAAAGAATGATTTTTTGCGTGTAATGTTTCACTAAACGTTATGATTTTTTCTCTATGTTAAACCCATATAGTCAAATCAAAGTTAGAGTAAAATGTTTGTGGGAGTAAATATTCCCTGTCATGGGTGTTAAAGTCTAACGACTTTAACACCCATGACAGGGGCACCAAGCGAAAGCGCGGTAGTAGACAAGTCATTTGACGTGAAAAAGAGGACCTTATTCTATATAGTTAAGTTTACGACAACAAAAACTATAGAAAGAGGTCCTCATATGAAAGATATCATATCTAGTCTCACAATGAAAGAGCTAGAAGAAATAACTTACCGTGCCTTACAAGAAAGTTTTTCTCAGGTGATGGCAAAAACCCTTCAAGATTTAGATCAGGCAATTGCTTTAGGAAGAGATAAACATAGATTTTACTTAAAAGATAAGCGAACGCTATCGTTTGAATCTGTTTTTGGCCAAGTGGAGCTAAAGAGGAATTATTATCAAGACAAGGTGACAGGGAAATATGTGTACTTATTAGATCAATATTTAGCTTTTGATGGGACAAAAGGAGTGAGTCCAGTCGTGCAAGATTTGGCGATTGAATTGGCTGTAACCGGCGTTTCTTATCGGCAGGCTGGGAAGGCAATGGAAAAGCTTTTGGGGTATCCTGTCATCAGTCATGAAGGGATCCGTCAACAGCTTTTGCATACGGAAGTGGTTCCAGAAGAGTCTGTCCCCCTTGAACAAGATGTTTTATTCGTAGAAGTGGATGGCTTAAATACGAAAAGCCAAGAAAAAGGGAAAAAAGGAAGAGAGCTAAAAATAGCGAGTGTCCATCAGGGATGGGCGATGAATGGTAAACGAGCGAAACTCATTGAGAAACGTCATTTTATTCATGAAGGCAAATGTCCATTTTGGGAGGAATTTGAGTCTTATCTTATGAGTACTTATGAATACGATCCAACGAGACAGCACCTCGTTATTAATGGAGATGGAGCGAATTGGATCACGTCTTGTCGAGATTATTTCCAGAAGAACGCTACTTTTGTCATTGATCGTTTTCATGTCGCCCGTGATGTACGCCTGATCTTTCGAGGGCATCCAAGATTCCGTTCGATCCAAAAGAAGCTAGCAGCCTATGATTGGGAAGGGTTTATGGTGGAATTAAATAGTGCCGTGGGGACGCTTGAAAATGAAAAGAAGGAAGAAGAGTTGGAAGCCTTAATCGCTCAGCTCTCAAAATATCCAAAGGCCCTCGGAGATTACCGTAAAAAATTAGAGAAAAAAGGGATAGATACAACCAGTTTTCGCCCAATGGGGAGTGCAGAAGGAACCATGAGTGTGTTTGCCAGACGACTCAATCACGGTCGTAGCTGGAGTGATAGAGGGCTTGATCGATTCGTCGATGTCATGGTGGCTCTAAAAGACAACCTAGAAATTAAAACGTTACAGGGCATTCTTGAGCAAACACAAGCACTCACAGAAGCATCCAAAACTGAAAAGCCACCTAAACACTTCGTTGAGAAGCTAAAAAACAGTGCAACAGAAGCCACTCGAAATAACTTAGGTTATTTAAAACAAGCGATTGGAGCACCTATCACAGAAGCTTTGAAAGGTTTAAGAGGCATTTAAAAAATAAAAATAGATTTTCTTTTTAAAGGAATACAGGAGTGACAACGCTGCCAAATCATAAGCTAAAAACAATATAAAATAAGGGACATAAAAAAACTCCCACAAATACTTGACACAATCCAAATCAACAGCTATGAAGAGTAAAAATTTTTCGAGATAAATTCAATGATATACCTCCCAAAAATATGCTGATTAAGTAATAACAACATGGTAGAATTACTATAATATCAGCATATACAGGAGGTTTTTAATCGTGATAACGAGAAAAGAAAAACGAGAAGCAGAAAAGGATAAAAAGTATTTTTTCGAGTTCATGAAAATCCAGAATCATTTTTGTAAGGATTTAAATAAGAAATTAAAACAAGTCAAAGATCCAAGGCATCCAAGCTATATTACGTATCACCCAGATGTTATTTTAATGATGGTTATGATGAAAAATGCAGCGAGTCTAGAGTCGATGCGGGAAATGACAGATGCATTTAATGCAGATAACTGTATAGAAAATCTATCAAAACTGCTGGGAATAGAAAGCCTGAAAGAGTTACCACACTATGATACGGTGAACGATTTCCTGTCGCGCTTAGATATGAAGGAACTTGAAAACATTCGGACTTACATGGTGAAAGAACTCCTCCATAAGAAGTGCTTTTATGATTATCGGATAGACGGTAAATATTGGGGAATCGTCATAGATGGAACCGGACTGTTCACCTTTCGAGAAAAGCATTGTGAGCATTGCTTGAAACGGACATATAAGAACGAAGAAACCGGAGAAAATAAGACGATATATATGCATCATGTTTTGGAAGCAAAGCTCGTAGTTGGAGACATGGTTTTCAGTATAGCATCCGAATTTATTGAGAACGAATCAGAAGATGTAGACAAACAAGATTGTGAACGAAATGCTTTTTACCGGATGGCGAAGAAGCTAAAAAACACATTTAAACGGCTGCCAATTTGTATGATCGCAGACAGCCTATATGCATGTGAAAACGTCTTTCAGCTATGCGACATAAATAAATGGAAGTACTTGATCAGGTTCAAAGAAGGAAGCATTCCATCAGTCATGAGAGAATTTCAGAATCTGAAAGTATGGAAAGACAGCCCTACTTATGAAGGGATTTCATGGGTGAATGGCATATCTTACAACGAACGAACGGTGAATGTATTAGAATTTGCGGAAGAAAAGGAGAAGGAGAAAAAAACATTTACGTATATGACCAATATCAACGTAGAAAAGAAAAACGCAAAGGGGCTCATTAACGGAGGCAGAAGCCGTTGGAAAATTGAAAATGAAGGATTCAATACACAAAAGAATATTCGCTACTACATTCAACACGCGAACAGTCATGAGTATCAAGCGATGAAGAATCACTATCTTCTAACACAAATAACCGACATACTGGTTCAACTTTTTGAGAAGGGTTCAAAAATCATGAAGACAGACAAGAAAAGGATAAAGAAAAAGGCCTCTAATCTGTTAAGAGCATTCCAGACTCAAACAATAACAGAAGAGGACCTCATAGACCTAGAGAAACCTATTCAAGTAAGGTTTACCTAGTAATTAAATTATAGCAAAGGTTGTGATAAGAAAAAAGTTAAAAATGAGTTATCCACAAAAAATAGCTAAATAACAGGAATTCTGTTCGTTTAGCTTCAAAAAACATGAATACCAATTGGAAAAATATAACAAATGTGGATAAGTTGATTTTCCAATTTACCTCAGGTTATTGATAGATTTACTCTTCATAGCTGCCAAATCAAAGTTAGAGTAAAATGTTTGTGGGAGTAAATTTTCCCTGTCATGGGTGTTAAAGTCGTTAGACTTTAACACCCATGACAGGGGCACCAAGCGAAAGCGCGGTAGTAGATAAGTCGTTTGAGATGAAAAAGAGGACCTTATTTTATATAGTTAAGTTTACGACAAACAAAAACTATAGAAAGAGGTCCTCATATGAAAGATATCATATCTCAGCTGACAATGAAAGAGTTAGAAGAAATAATATACCGTACCTTACAAGAAAGTTTTTCACAGATGATGTCAAAAATCCTTCAGGAGTTTGATCAGGCGATTGCTTTAGGAAGAGACAAACAAAGATTTTACTTAAAAGATAAACGTACGTTATCGTTTGAATCTGTTTTTGGACAAGTCGAGCTGAAGAGAAATTATTACCAAGATAAAGTAACAGGGAAATATGTGTACTTATTAGATCAATATTTAGCCTTTGATGGAACAAAAGGAATGAGTCCAGTCGTGCAAGATTTGGCGATTGAACTAGCTGTCACAGGTGCTTCCTATCGACAAGCTGGAAAGGTACTCGAAAGGTTCTTAGGGTATCCTGTCATCAGCCATGAAGGCATCCGTCAACAGCTTTTGAATACGGAAGTGATTCCAGAATCATCTATTCCCCTTAAACAGGATGTTTTATTCGTTGAAGTGGATGGCTTAAATACAAAGAGCCAAGAGAAAGGGAAAAAAGGAAGAGAACTTAAAATAGCAAGTACCCATCAAGGATGGGAGATGAATGGCAAGCGAGCGAAACTCATCGAGAAACGTCATTTTATTCATGAAGGCAACGGTCCATTTTGGGAAGCGTTTGAGACCTATCTGATGACCACTTATGAATATGACCCAACGCGACACCATCTCGTCATCAATGGAGATGGAGCGAATTGGATCACGTCTTGTCGAGACTATTTCCAGAAGAACGCTACTTTTGTCATTGATCGTTTTCATGTCGCTCGTGATGTCCGCCTGATCTTTCGAGGGCATCCAAGATCCCGTTCGATCCAAAAGAAGCTAGCTGTTTATGATTGGGAAGGGTTTATGGTGGAATTAAATAGTGCAGTGGGGACACTGGAAAATGAAAAGAAGGAAGAAGAGTTGGAAGCCTTAATCGCTCAGCTCTCAAAGTATCCGAAGGCACTCGGAGATTACCGTAAAAAATTAGAGAGAAAAGGGATAGATATAACCGGTTTTCGCCCAATGGGTAGTGCAGAAGGAACCATGAGTGTGTTTGCGAGAAGACTCAACCACGGTCGTAGCTGGAGTGATCGAGGGCTTGATAAATTCGTCGATGTCATGGTGGCTCTAAAAGACAATTTAGAGATTAAAACGTTACATGGAATCCTTGAGCAAACGCAGGCATTCACTGAAGAGCCCAAAGCTGAAAAGCCACCTAAACACTTCGTTGAGAAGCTGAAAAACAGTGCGACAGAAGCCACTCGTCAGAATTTAGGTTATTTGAAACAAGCAATGGGGGCTCCTATTACAGAAGCTCTGAAAGGTTTAAGAGGATTTTAAAAAGTTAAAATAGCTTTTCTTTTAAAGGAATACAGGAGTGACAACGCTGCCAAATCATAGGCTAAAAACAATATAAAATAAGGGACATAAAAAAACTCCCACAAATACTTGACACAATCAAATCAAACCTGAACTTGACAAACCTAGCACTATCATTCATAATAACTAATTAGCCTCGCATTAAAAATTTGCAAGCGTAAAACGTCTGGCATCTGCCAAATGTTTTTCAAAAGATTTTGAAACGGAACGCAAGATTAATAAATAAAAGCACAGCTAGAAATGTGTTTAATGAGCAAGACTTATTCACACTGGATCGACTAAGGAGTCGTAAGGATATAAGAGAGGTAGGGCTTATATCGTTTAGGTTAAAAACATTCCAGGTGGAGATATCGCGGCAATTTGATAAATAGAATGTGATATTACAAAATCACAACTTTTAAAAAATGATTTTACCTTGCAAGTAACAGGGACACTTCTTAATTGGAGTGTCCCTTTCCAATTGCTTAACACATTAGCGGTTCCTCATATGGTTTCATTGATTCGCCTACAACAATCCCATTATCTTTCTCAAATATCTCCTCAGGTTTTTCAATCTCTGAATTAAAATAGTATTCTCAAGCTTAATGGTGATATATGGTGCAATAACCTTTCGTTAAAACTACTTGTCTACTTTTGATGTTCAACGGCCTTTTTAAATGTGAGCATTCCAGATACTGATAGCATTGATGATTATTATACCCGGCTTTTGAAGCCGATACTCTATGTTCGTCCTTTAAGCCCCTTCTGCTTTCCTAAGAAAACTGCTTTTTAGTCCATTCATGGTTTCTCCCTTATTCAATTCATTTTGTATTTTTATGCTTAGAGATTGATCCAAAATCTAATTCGAAATATTATATTCACCGTATTTTGCGTAAGGCTCTATAACTAAGCGCTTGAACTTAGTCTCCATATAATAAGGTATACTTAGATTGTTCCTGCTCTTGCTGAATGGACTAATTGCAAAACGTTCTGATGTTTTACCTAAAATCCCCATTTGACAATCAGTTATGAAAGGGTTATTATCTAAAATAAGTTAATAAAAATAGAATTCGGATTGTCACTGGAAACAGGCAACACTGAAAAAATAATCACTAGATGATTACTTTTCGTGTTGCCTTTTTTTGTGCTTTTAGGAGGGGAAGAATGAAACTATATCAAGTACTAAATAATAATGTTGTAACTTCATTAGTAGATGGAAAAGAAATCATTATCATTGGGACTGGTATTGGTTTTCAAAAAAAACAAAATGATATTATAGATGAAAATAAAATCCAAAGTAAGTTTTATCCAGCTAACAACACTCTTGCCCAACAAACGATTCAGCAATTGGAAGATGTCCCTGAGGAAATCGTAGATATTGTTGCTAAAATAGTGAAAAAAGCGGAACAGGATGTTGGTACGGAATTAAATAATGGCATCTATTTCACACTTGTAGACCATATTTCTTTCGCATTAGAACGATATAAGAAACAAAAGGAAATCAAAAATGTGCTACTGTGGGATATAAAAAGACTGTATAAAAAAGAATTTGAGATTGGAAAATATGGAGTTGAGTTACTGAATGAAACCTACGATGTCCAGCTTACCGAGGAAGAAGCAGCATTTATAGCGGTACATGTCATGAATGCAGAGTTTAATGTAGGTATTGATATGATGGAATCTATGACACGCATCATTAATGAAGTGGTTAGAATTATTGAATATTATTTCAAAATTGATTTAGATAAAGATAGTTTGTTTTATTTGAGATTGGTCAATCATCTGAAATTTTTTGCCCAGAGGGTTTTAAATGGTACCCCTTATGAAGATAGAAAAAATATACTATTTGATGTTATTCGTAATAATTATACTGAACCATTTGCATGCTCGTGTCAGATAAAAGATTTTATGATGAAGAAATATAATTGTAAGTTGACTGAAGAAGAATTAGTTTATCTAACTGTCCATATTCAAAGATTGATTGATACGAATAAATAAAGGATTGTCACTGGTAATGCAGGCAACACCTAGATGTAGGCTATTAATAGTCTTACCTAGGTGTTTTTTTTATACAAAATAATTATAAATGGGAGGAAATAGTAATGAAGGACCAAAATCTATATATAAATATTTTAGATAATATTGGAGGTAAAGAAAATATATCAGATATTGCACATTGCATGACTCGGTTAAGAATCGCCTTAAAGGATACTAAGAAAGTAAATCTAGATGCATTAAATAAATTAGAAGGTACTATGGGAGCGGTTTTAAAAGGGAATCAGGTGCAAATCATTATTGGAGACAACATTGCCCAGACCTATAATGAATTCACAGAATTTATCCAGTTTGATGAAAATGCTATT